>JAISAF010000145.1 GCA_031266855.1 Spirochaetales bacterium | reverse complement strand
GGGAGGAGGAAGAATGGACCGCATGCCGGATCTTGCACAGGTAAAAAATCTCGCGGAAAACTACAGGACGGTTCCGCTGTGGCGCAGCGTACCGGCGGGATACCTGGACGCCCTGGCGGCTTTCAGGATACTCAAGAATCTGAGCCGCCAGTGCTTTATTCTGGAAAGCCTTGAGGATTCACGGCAGTGGGGCCGTTATACGTTTCTGGGGTATGACCCGCGGATGGAAATTACTTGTACGGACGGCTGCTTAACGATAAAAAACGGAAGCGAAATGAAGATTACAACCGATGATCCTGGTTCGTATATACGGAAAATCATCGAGGAAAACCGCGGCCCCTGTATGCCGGGGCTGCCGCCTTTTACCGGCGGGCTTGTGGGCTACTTTTCCTACGAGTACATAAAATACGCGGAAAAGACGCTTCCCTCCAGCGCCGCCGGTGAAGAAGGTTTTAAGGATATGGATCTCATGCTTTTCGACAAACTCATCGTGTGGGATCACCTGGAAAAGAAAATCATTCTTATTGTTACCGTAAAATGCGCCGCTGTGGAGGAAAATTACCGGCGGGCGGTGACGGAACTGGAGAACCTTGCCCGCATTATCGAAACCGGTAAACTGGCGCGGATTGAGCCGCTTAAAATCCTCTCGCCTTTTCGCGCCCTCTTCGACAGGGAACGGTACTGCGCGATGGTGGACAGGGCTAGGAGCCACATTCACGAAGGCGATATTTTTCAGGTGGTACTGTCCAACAGGCTTGAGGCGGACGCGCGGGGGAGCCTTTTCGACACCTACAGGATACTCCGGCAGGAGAACCCTTCCCCCTATATGTTTTATTTTTCAAGCGACGACATAGAAATCGCGGGCGCGTCACCGGAAACCCTGGTAAAACTGCGCGGCGGCGAACTTTTTACCTTTCCCCTCGCGGGTACGCGGCCCCGGGGAAAAACCCCCGAAGAGGACGCCGCCCTTGAGAAAGAGCTGCTCTCGGATCCCAAGGAACTTGCCGAGCATACCATGCTGGTCGACTTAGGCCGCAACGACATAGGAAAAGTAAGCAGCTTCGGCAGCGTATCGGTAGACAAATACCTTTCGGTACTGCGCTTCTCTCACGTAATGCACATTGGCTCCACAGTGCGGGGAGGCCTGCGGCCGGACAAAACAGCCCTCGACGCGCTCGACGCGGTACTTCCCGCGGGAACGCTTTCGGGAGCGCCGAAAATACGGGCCTGCCAGATCATCAACGAGCTGGAAGGCGCCCGACGGGGAATTTACGGCGGCGCCATAGGCTACCTTTCCTTTACCGGAGACATGGATACCTGCATCGCCATACGGCTTGCCTTCAAAAAAAACGGCAGGGTCTTTGTACGCTCCGGCGCGGGCATTGTAGCCGATAGCGTTCCTGAAAAGGAATATATGGAATGCGGCAGCAAAATGCGGGCCGTACTCGAAGCCCTGAAAAAAGCCGAAGGAGGATCGCGCCCATGATTCTGCTTATCGATAACTACGACAGCTTTTCGTATAATCTGTACCAGCTTATAGGCGCCGCCGATCCCGATATCAGGGTTATCCGCAACGATGAAATAAGCTGTGCGGAAATTTCCGCCCTTGGCCCCCGGCGCATTGTAATTTCCCCCGGGCCGGGCAGGCCGCGGGAGGCGGGCGTCTGCGAGGAGGTGATTTCCGCGTTCACCGGAAAGGTTCCCATTCTGGGCGTATGCCTGGGCCACCAGGCCATCTGCGAAGTCTTCGGCGCTTCCATCATATATGCGAAACGCCTCGTCCACGGCAAGGCTTCAGCCATAACGCTGCAAAATACCAGCCCCCTTTTTGCTGGCCTGCCGCGGACCATCACGGGCGCGCGCTATCACTCCCTGGCCGCGGATCCCGCGACCATGCCCGAATGCCTGACGGTCACCGCCCTCAGCGAAGAAGGCGAAATCATGGCCGTCCAGCACCGCGGCCATCCCGTATACGGCCTGCAGTTCCATCCCGAATCAATTTTAACCCCGCTGGGGAAAATCATACTGGAAAATTTTCTGGCGGAATCAGGATAACGCGCGGCAATTTTTATGTAATGAGCGCATGGGCGAGCGGCGAATTTGCATTCACAAATTCGCCGCTCGCCCATGCGTCCTGGCTGGCTCGCGAATTTGCGTTTTGCAAATTCGCCCGCTGGTGCGCGCGCCAGGGATTGCAGCGGAAAGCCCACAGGAAGCGCATCGGCGCTTCCGAGGACTTGCAGCGGAAAGCCCGGTTTTTTGCGGTCAGGGAATTTGCAGCGCAAATTCCCTGACCACAAAAAAGGCGCCCCAAAAAAATCCGGCGCGTTTATCCTGATTCATAAATTCTGCCACTTGCGGGAAACGCCGCGATTCGTTATTCTTGAAACAATTATGTTGAATCTACTGCCCTGCGCGGCCGCGGGCTGCCCAAATCATGCGGTTTCCTTCCGGGATGTGTGTTACAGTCATATTGACGACAAGGAGGCTTACCGGAGGGAGCTTTTCGCGTATCTTGAAAAGGAAGAGAAGTTTATTGGGCTTAATCTGGCGTATGTACCTCTTGAGGGCCTGGAGCTGAGCGGCAAGGTTTTTATGCTTGTGGATTTTCATGGTACGCAGTTCAGGAATATCGTTATGCGCAACATTCTTCTTCATATATGTTTTTATGATTACGCGCTTTTCGAGGACTGCCGCATTATCCAGGCAAAGTATACGAGCTGCGTTTTTGCCGGGGCGCGGCTGAGCGGTGTACTGTTTGAGGACTCGAATATGCTGCAAAATAATTTCAATAACAGTATTATGAAAAATGTTACGTTCAAAGAGTCCGATTTGTACAACACGAGGTTTCTTGCCGGCGATCTGGAAAACACTCATTTCAACGACTGCAATTTGAAAAACGTTGATTTCCGGCGCACTGTCCGCAAGAATGTGACATTCAAATATTCCAACTACGAAGACGCGATCTTCGATGAGAAGGAAAAACCATGAGGCTCTACTATCATTTAAGTCTTCCGTACCTGACGAATACCTACCTGGTTGGCCCGCAGGGAGGCGGGGACGCGATCATCATTGATCCGGGCGCGATGGATGTCCAGCTTCTTGAGTTAGTCGAAAAACACCATTATTACATCCGTTCCATTCTTGTTACAAACCCAGACACGGCCCATACGGGCGGCATCAAAACGATTCTTAAGATTTACGAGGCGGGTATTTATTCGGGCCAGCAGCAGGGAGATTTCCCGAACAAATGCGTCTACGGCGGCGGGACTTTCAGCCTGCATGGTTTTCAGATACAGGTTTTCAGCGCCCAGGGTTTTTCCCGCGAGGCCGTCATGTACAAAATCGAGAACTGCCTGTTCTCCGGCGAGGCCATAACCGCCGGTATGGTGGGAGATGTAACGAATGTTTTCAGTAAGGCGCTGCTGATTTCCCGCCTGAAAGAGACTTTCAGCCGCCTGAGTCCCGACACCCTTATTTTCCCGGCTTCGGGGCCGCCCACGACGTTGGAACTCGAAACGAATTTCAATCCTGATCTTTCTTCGCGCTAAAAACAGCGGGAAAAAGAGTCCTGGCAAGCTCCTGGAAATCCCCCGGAACAGGCGCGCGGAAGGTCCTGCGGTTTTCCTGCCCAGGGAGATTCAGGGAAAGAAGCCGCGCGTGAAGCATAAGAGGAACCTCTGGAAAGCGCCGGTCCGCGCTCCCGTACAGGGGGTCGCCGAGGATGGGACAGCCCAGGGTTTTCATGTGAACCCGTAGCTGATGGGTTCTGCCCGTTTTTGGAGCCAGGCGCACCAGGCTGTAGTCCCCGCATTCGGCAATCACGCTATAGCGGGTCTCGGCGGATTTCCCCCCGGACTGACAATAAACAAAAAGCTGGCGGTGACGGGGATCCCGCTTTATCCCCCCCCCGATTACTCCTGTAGTCCGCGGCAGACGGCCCTTTACAATGGCAAGATACCTTTTTTTTACACGCCGGCCGCGGAACTGGTCCGCCAGACACTCGAAACTGCGCGGATCCCTGGCCGCGATAAGAATCCCGCTTGTGTCCTTGTCCAGCCGGTGCACGATGCCAGGACGGATTTTTTCTTCCGGGAATCTATCCGCGATTTCCCGCGCATGGTATAAAAGCCCCTGAACCAGCGTAGCCCCGCGCGTTCCGCTTCCCGGATGAACCACCACGCCGCGCGGTTTATTTACAACAATGACATGCTGATCTTCATAAAGAATATCAAGATCCATTTTTTCCGCCTCGCAGCGCGGCGCTTCCCGCTGGCTTATCTCAATTTCAAGCAGATCCCCCGGCTGAACGGACTTTGAAGGACGCACGGCCTTTCCATTCCGCCGGATTTCCTTCAAGGCGTATTTCAACTGGCTGCGGCTGCACAGCCCCTCCTGCGAGGCAAGATACTTGTCGATACGTGTCCCGCACGGAACATCCGGCCCTACGGTAAGCGAAAAGCTGCGTGTCATCTTCCCTTCCGCGGCTCGCCCAGCTCCAGGAAAAAATCCACAGCGGCAAGAAGCGCGGACAGGCTTATACTGATTAATATGACATTCCTCGCGTCGGTACTGGAACGCGACACGCGGCCCGCGCTCGCGAAAGGGCCGGGAGCATAGCCGGCATCAAAATCGTGCATCGCATAGCGGCCCGTATCGTAAGCAAATGACGAAAAAAGATACGCAAAAGGAAAAAGTCCCAGGGTGATAATTTCCGCCCGCCGAAGAGCGCGCAACCCGAAAGGAAACTCATCCGGCTCATAAGGCTGCGGAGCTGTATCTATCGGGGGAACAGCGGGAGTCTGGCTTTGCGCATACACAGAAACGCGCATGGAAAAAACCAGAAACAAAACCAAAACAGCAGCACAGAGTTTCCGCACAATCAAACCTCCCTCTTTCCGAAAAGGACGGTTCCCAGACGTATCAAAGTCGCCCCCTCTTCAATAGCGATTTCAAAATCCCCGCTCATACCCATAGACAGCGTATCGGGCCGGCAGGAAGCGGAAACCATGCCGCACAGCCTGTCCATACAGGTCTTCAGGCTTCTAAAAGCCGCGCGGATCTCCCCCGCGTCCCCCGTCAGCGGCCCCACCGTCATAAGACCGCGGAGCCTCAAAGCGCCCAGCATAAGAATCCCCTCCAGGTCCCGCCGCAAATCATCGAAACTCCTGTACCCGCTTTTTGAATCTTCCCCCGAAGTATTCAGTTCCAGAAGAATATCCGCGCTCTTCCCGCACTCCTCAAGACGCTTCGCAAGCGCCCCCGCGGTACGCAGACTATCAACCGAATCAACCCACGGAAAAAGCCCGGCGGCAGCCTTCGCCTTATTCGTCTGCAAATGCCCAATAAGGTGAAGTTCGCCATCCTCCGCGAAATCCGTATATTTCTCCACCGCCTCGCTAACACGGTTCTCCCCAAAAATCCTGATACCCGCCCTGTACGCCTCCAGAACCACCTCGCGGGAATACGTCTTCGTCACAGCCATAAGCCGCACATCCGCGGGATTCCTGCCCGCCCGCACAGAAGCGCCCCGCATCCGCTCCCGAATGTCCGCAACACGCGCCGCCATATTCATACGCCCATCATAACACATCCCCGCCCCACCGGGCAACACCACAAAAACACGGCATCAGGATGAAAGCACCGGAGTTTTCAGGGCGCCTTTTTGGCGCTCCGCGCCAAAAACCGGGCTTTCCGCTCCAAGTCCTCGGATTTGCCAATGCAAATCCTGTGGGCTTTCCGCTGCAATCCCTTGCGCGGCGGCAGCTCAGAGTAAAGCCCCAGAATTGCCGCAGCAATTCCGGCTCCGGGCATGAAGATGACATATACGAAACTGTTTTTGTATATATTACGTTATGTGAAATACCTCCCCAAATTGGCCGGAAAATATATAACATAAAAATTTTATCAAAATAGTTGACAAATATTAAAGAACAATCAATACTATAAAAAATTGTTTAGAGGGCATAAAATGGACAAATATAAGGATTTAACATCAAAAGGCAAAAATGAATATTTAAAAGCATTGGAAAGCATCGGATGGTTTGATTTTTCAATTCTTTCAAAAGATACAATAAATGAACGGCTCAAAAAAATTGAGGAAAATGAAAGATTCGTATTTTGCTTATATGATTTAAGTTTTGACGCCGAAGGGTTTGAAGATGCCGGCTCTTATAAATCACTGCTAGAAGAAATAATGAAAATAGTCAAATTAAAGGATTATAAAATAAATGTTGAAAATGCCAATAGAGAAAATAATATAAATATAAAAATTGAAACAAAAAATAATGAATATGATTATCTTATAAATTTGGATGAAAATGATGACTGGATTGACGAGGCCGTAATTGACTATTATATAAATAATTTACTCGCAGGAGAAAATATTGATAAAAAATTTCTTCCAATACCGCCGGAAGATCAGACGGTTCAATTTATATTTATTGAAGAAAAGATTTATGAAGAAGCAAGAAAATTTGGAATAATACCGGAATGCCAGGGATATTTTATAGAAAAATAAAAGCATTGACAAAATGTAAAAATTATGGATAATCAACCATACCCTGCGGCAAGCCGCAGGGTATGGTTGTTTCCGATAGGTATATGGATTGTATCGCGGGTTTAATACCAGCGTCATCCAACAATGCGGCAGAATTGAGAACCGCCCCAAGTGGCGGGGTATTAAACCCGCTTGCCGGAATCAAAATTATGAGTAAAAACTATAACGGCGCATTATTATTGTATTCAATATTTAGTACGGAAGGTGACAACGGTTCAGAATTAAAAAATATTATAGCGCATATTGATTATATTAACCATGCCGTAATAACATTTAAGGAATTTACGGATGGAATAAACTATTTATTACGTAATGGATTGGTAGAAGAAAAGAATAAAAAATATTTTACCGATAAAAGATATAAAGAATGGTATGAGAATGAATATAAAAACAGGAAAAGAATATATTTTGCAAAAGTTGTAGAGCAAACATCAAAGTATTTGAACACGGCATTAAGGAATAATAATATTGAAAATATAAGAACGGAAATAAATGAAACATATTTTGAAAACAGTATAAAAGAATATATAAAATAGTGGAGTACGGGGGTACGTCGCATAACAAGGCTGTCGAATTAGTCAATTCCGGTTTTACGGTTCATTTTTTCCTATAGATTTATACGGTTTTGCGGAATTTACGGCAAGACAAAAAGTTTATATGGATCCTGTTTTATCCCCATACCCCATAAGGCTTGACAGGACGTTTTTTTAGTACAATATTGTAGTGATGGATGGGTCAGGCGGATATGGCTGCCGCCGGGCGTACTTCGGTACACTTCCCCGCCGGGATTGCCTCCGGCCCCTGCCACCATTTTAATATCGGGGCTGTTCATAAACGAAAGGATTCGGGCGGCTCTCATATTTCCCGCCATTAATCAGCGGGGGGATTTCTGCCGAAACTAGGAAGTACATGAAAAAGCTATGTTCCCTGTGGGGGTTTTGTATACTGAGCGGTTTTTTCCCCGCGATGGCGGATGTTCCTTCCCAGGATCCGGCCCTTATCTGGGCCGCCCAGCATAACCTTATCCCGCTCGCGACCGCGATGATAGCGCAGGGAGTTCCGGTAAACCAGCGCGACCTTATGGGGAATACTCCCCTGCACCGGGCCGTGCGCTATCCCGATATGGTAAAGTTCCTGATTGAAAACGGCGCTCTTGTAAACGCGCGGAATCTTTTAGGCGAGACTCCTTTGCATCTGGCGGTAAAATATAAAGCCACGGTGGAGATTCTCCTGCAAAGCGGCGCCGACAAAAGCATCCGTACTGTCTTCGGCAAGACGGTTGTGGACTACTGCATGTTCAGGGGTACCGGCAGAAAAAACCTTGAAGTAATGAACCTGCTTTTTGCTCCCTGATAGCGGCAATCATATCACAATTCACAAAACAACAGCCCTGAAAAGGGCTGTTGTTTTGTGGCGAACGGTTATACGCGCAAAATTGCGAAGCAATTTTGCGCCCTGCCGCTGGTGCGCGGGCCGGTAAACCCGTGCGGGTTTTTTGTGTTGAAAAAAACCCCCACCCTAAACACCCCCAATTTTCGGAGCCAAAAAGCGCGGGCCCCGCCGGTGGCACCCAGGTGTTTTCTTGGCAGA
>JAISAF010000141.1 GCA_031266855.1 Spirochaetales bacterium | reverse complement strand
GCCGCTGCGCAATGGGATTGCAGCGGAAAGCCCACAGGATTTGCATTGGCAAATCCGAGGACTTGGAGCGGAAAGCCCGGTTTTTGGGCCGCCTTGTGGCGGCCCAAAAATGCGCCCGCTTTCCTTTGGTGATGGATAGTAGTTTTTTTAGTTTTTTTATACTATGCTTAGTCGTATGGACGATAAACAAAAACTTATTTCCGAGATAGAGGGGCGGATACGGACTAACGAGGAAAATCTTAAAAACCTCTATGCCGCTTTGGGTGAATATGCCGCGAAGGAAGCCGCGGATGGGTTTTCCGGTGGGGAACTGCGGGATATTCTGGGCCGGATTAAGGAATTTCAGTCCGCGATTGAGGCTACTTCACAGGCGGGAAACCGTATTTTGAAAATTGAGGAGAGGCTTGAGGAGATTCTCAAGTCGCTGCGTCGTTTGGAGAATGAGTGCGGGGGGCTTGAGAAGGAGAATATTCCTGCGTATGAGGAATTCGGTAGGGTTTGCGCGGATTCCTATGATGAGAAGAAGCTGCCGCCTGAGGCGCGCGATGTTCTTGAGTCCATACGGGGTTTGCGGCAGGAGGAGTCCGCGGCGAACGAGAAGATTTCGGGTTTGAAGGAGTCTTCGAGGGAGAAGTCTTTTTTGTCCAGGATGCTGGGGAGCGGGCGGGCGGCGGTTCTGGGTTCGTCAATAAATTTTAAGTTGAAAAATCTTGGCAGGCTGTATCAGAGTCTTGGGAGGATTGTTTTGAGTTCTCTTGAAACGGTTCCGCCTGACGCGTTTTTGAATGTGTATCGTGCGAACCGGAAACAGCTTCAGGAGAACGCGGGGCTGGATGAAAAGCTACGGGAGGAGATGAGCGCGCTTGAGGCGGAGCTTACATCGCTGGGAGTGGAGAAGCGTTTTCAGAAGCGTTTGAAGGATTTGGAGCTTCAGAACGGGAAGAACTTCGCGGCTTTGGAGGAGCTTCTTGTTTCGGCGGGAAAGGATGTTTTTGAGAATCATAAGGATTTTCGTGATGGCAGGGCGGAGGGGATTACGGCGGATATTCAACTGTGTTTAGAGCGTACTGCCGGATATGCCGAAGAAAAGAAGAGGCTGGAAGCGGCGCTTGAATACGACAGGCTGACCCGGAAGATTCATGATTTGAAGCAGAATATTGAAAATGAGGAGCGGGCCGTGGCGCTGCACCGGGACAATGTGGAAAAATTGAAGGCCGGTGTTCTGGAAGCGGAGCGGGAGCGGGCAAAGGTTGAACATTTGAGCCGGGATGGAGAGAAGCGGCAGAAACATGGCGGAAGCGGCAAAACAAAATAATGATACGGATGTCCTGCCTCCGTTTTATGTTGAGTATGGGGCAGAGGAGCGGGAACAGTTCCTGTCCGATTTAGGGAATTTTTCTCCTCCGCAGTACGAGGTTTTCCAGACTTTGTGTAAGATGTGGCAGCCGGAAATTCCGTATAACAAATTTATGGCTCAGATATCCAGCGCAATTAAGAATGTGGCCGCGGAGCTGGATCGCGTGCTGGATAAATTATCTCAAAAAAAATGCGGGCTTTTGAAAATTCACTATTCCTCCGGTGAGCAGGTGCGTGATAGTATTATTCTTACCGAACCTGCTTCGCCGAGGTTTTTTTATTATTCCACCCTGAATGAGCTGGAAATATTTTTCAGTGGCCTGGGGGAGCATATCCCCTATGAAGATTATCTTGAATCCTGTGGGGTAAAGCCGCCTTCTGTGCGGGAGCTGGAACAGGGGCAATACTCTGTTATTTTTGAAGACGCGAAAGAGAAAAAAGATTTCCGCATCTACCGGGTGGTTTTGCCAAACAGGAAGGCGCTGCTTCTTCCCGCGGGCGGGGGGATGCGCTATATCAATTTCTGTCTTGGCAGGCTGCGCGAGTCCCTTACGGATACCAATATGGCCTCCGGGGTTGCCAGGGTTCAGCAAATATCCATGAACGAGCTGTACAAGCGGGCTGAAAGCAAAGACCCTCTGACGATTCTTGGTATCGCGAAGGCAATTCAGCAGCTACGCCATGATACGGTGGAGACAAGGCGTTTGCAGGTTACGGAAACGGTTTTTGGCTGTATGCTTATTCTTTCGCATCTTATTAGCTGCAATATTGAGGAGATAAAACGCAGGAAAGGTGTGGAGGAGGACCTTCTGCGGGACAAAAACGCGCTGCTGCACCTGATTGAGGGGGAAAGCGATCCTCTGATTCCCGAAAAACGTTTCACGGATTTGGTAAATACGTTCAAGGACAAATATAAAAACAATTTTGAAAATTTCCGCAAGGAATTCATGGAAAGCGCCCTGACGCCGCAGGGAGAGGAAAAAATTCCTGTTGTTATTTCCATTTTCAATTCCTATATCCACCGGAACAACTTTTTCCATCTTTTTTTAAGCCGCCTGAACATTTTCCGGGTAAATGCCGAGCAGTTCACTATAAAAACTATGGAGCAGATTCTGCGTACCAATAACAGAGAAGGGAATACTATTTTCTACAGTAAGGAAAACCTCGATACGGGGCTGAAGAACTTCCTGCGGCAAAGTGATCTCTGTCTGTATGAGATGTTCAATAACCCGAAAATTCTTTCCGAGCTTATTATCTACACCCTGAAAACAAAAAAGAAAGTGCGGGAAATTGATGTTATAGAAACCGAATTGGGGAAATATTTTACACAGGAGACGATGCAGTTCAGGGGGCTTTCAGGTATTCTGAATATTTCCCTTATCGATATTTTTCACCGCGCTTTTTTCCGTCTCGCGTGGTGGCGGCAGCTTCTTATCAAATTTTCGGGGAAGTACGCGAGTTACGAGGGGCAGTATGCGCGGCAGGGTTACAAAAACATGAATGGTTCGTCCCAGCGGCAGGCGGGCGCTTCTGACAGGGCGGCCGCGGCGGATTTGCCGGAGCTGGTGGACGGTTCGTCCGCGGCGGGGGCGGGGGCGCACCGGAAAAAGGGAGCGCGGAATAGCGGGAAAAAAGATTATACAAAACGGCAGCAGGAAAATGCCTGGGATGAGTTCTCAAAAACAATCCGGCCTGACAAATAGGCGGAAGAGGCGCAAAAAAGAAATCTGGCTTATTTACAATGCCTGTCCCGGCGGCGGTCAGAAAGAAAGCGGGAGGGAGGCGGACGAGCGCATATCCGAAGCCGCGGTGGAGGATGAACTGCGGCCTGCCGCCGCGGCGCTTGAGGAGCTGGGATTTTCCCCTGAAATATACGCGCTTTCCTCAATTCTTGATATCGCCGTCAGAATAAGCGGAGCGGAGAAACCAAAACTCATTGTCAATCTGGCCGAGGGTTTCCGGGGCATGTCCTCGAAGGAAATGAATGTGGCGGCGCTGTTTGAGCTTCTGGATATTCCCTACACGGGCAATTCCGCAAAGACCCTCGCTGTGGCCCAGGACAAAATACTCACAAAACGGCTCCTGGTTTCGGCGGGAATCCCTACGCCGCGCTGGACGGTTTTCGCGGGCGGGGAGTTTCCTGATACGCGGGATTTTTCCTACCCGCTTATCGCGAAACCTTCCCGCGAAGACGCAAGCCTTGGCATTTATTCGGATGGGGTGTTTTCTGATAGCGCCGGTATACAAAAGGCCGCGCTGGATCTTGTTAAACGCTACAGGCAGCCTGTCCTTATTGAGGAGTTTATCGAAGGCAGGGAAATTACCGCGGCGCTTCTGGAGAACGGGCAGGAAACGGCTGTGCTTCCCTTGTCGGAAATTCTTTTCGACAGCCTGCCGGAAGGTTCGCCGCGGATAGCGGGTTACGAGGCGAAGTGGCATGGAGGCAGCCTCTGGGACAGGGGAACTCCTGTGGTATGTCCGGCCGCTGTGGAGGAGGGCCTGAAACTTCGTATTGAAAAAACCGCGATGGAAGTTTTTGCGCTGCTCTGGGGCAAAGACTATGGCAGGGTGGATTTCCGTGTTGACCCAGCCGGGAATCCTTTTGTTCTGGAGTATAATCCCAATCCTGATATTTCCCTGGAAGGCGGTTTTGTCCGCGCCCTGCGCGCCACGGGGCTGGAGTTCCGTGATTTTATTAATATTCTCCTGCGGAACAATCACTATGGAGCGCTATAAATGAAACAGCGATTTAACAGTACGAAAATTTTATTAAAAAAGCTGGGCACATTTTTTGCGGCTAACGCCGCAAAAAACCGGGCTTTCCGCTTCAAGTCCTCGGATTTGCCCATGCAAATCCTGTGGGCTTTCCGCTGCAATCCCTTGCGCGGGTGGCAGCTCAGAACCGGGCCACGAAATTGCCGCTGGCAATTTCGTGAGCGTATAATTGCCGCTGGCAATTATGCGCATCGAACTCAGGCGGCCGCAATTTTACAAAATTGCGTGATGTGCCACCAAGCGCGAAGCGAAGCGAAGCGCACGTATTTATCACCAGCCGGCTGCTACAACTCCAGCGGCGGGCCACAAAATCGCGTACGCGATTTTGCGGCTAATCCCATTACGCAGCCGCAAACCGGTGCTTTTTTCCGCGGAATCCGCCGCTATTTTTTTGTAATAGTAAATTGCTGTAAATGGAACACAATACATGGAACGCCATAAAACGGAGGATTCCGCGTTTGTAATCCGCGCGATGAAGGCGGAGGATCGCGAGGCGGTTCTGTCTTTTTTGCGGGAGACTTCCATGTTCAGCGCCGGGGAAATCGAAGTGGCGCGGGAACTTATCGATATCTGGCTGGATAAGCCGCAACAAAAAGACTATCTTATTTATACCGTGTGCCGCGGCGCCGCCGTGGCGGGGTATATCTGCTTCGGACCGACCCCGGCGACCGGCGCGACCTGGGATATTTACTGGATTGCTGTCGCGCCGCCTTTGCAGGGCCGGGGCCTGGGAGGGCGGCTTTTACGTTTCGCGGAAGACGAAATTATCCGCCTGGGCGGCCGTCTTATCATCATCGAGACATCTTCCACACAGCGCTATAGCCGCACGCGGGATTTCTATGAAAAGAACGGCTACATTATCGAGGCCCGAATCCGGGATTTCTACTGCCCCGGCGACGACAGGCTGATTTATGTAAAACGGATATAACCGGAAAGAAATCCAAGCGCTATGTCGCGGAAGTCAAATAAGGGAACAGCTAAAAACTTTTTAGCGGGATAGTTTATTGTAAGTGTGGTGGCGGCAGCCGGTGGTGATAAAGACGTGCACAGCGCGTTACGCGCTGTGCCTGGTGGCAGATCACGCGATTTTGCCATTGGCAAAATCGCGGGCTTTACCGCTGTGGGCGGGGCGGATCCGCGCGCCCAGCCCCCGTTTAGCACGTGGGGGGGTGCCCCGGGTCGGGCCCCAGGGTTTTGAGCGGCAATCCCACAAGAAGCGCGTGT
>JAISAF010000008.1 GCA_031266855.1 Spirochaetales bacterium | reverse complement strand
TGTATCGGTTCTGATATACAAGGAACTGAGTTTTCAAAGACTTCTGTTTATTATGCTGGATGCTGCAAAAAGTACAGCAAATATTTTATTGCTCGTCGCGGCGGCAACCCTGTTTGGCTGGGTTTTAACCGCAAATAATGTTCCGGTCTTGTTTATGGATTTTATGACAAGTTTTATTCATAGTAAGGTGACTTTTCTCATTGTTGTTAATTTGCTGTTGATCATTCTCGGAATGCTTATGGATTCCGGCCCTATTATTTTAATTGTTGGTCCTCTTCTTTATCCCATCGCGGTACAATTTGGAATCGATCCGGTACAGTTAGGGTGTATTGTTGTGTTTAACCTTGCTGTTGGTCAGGCAACGCCACCATTCGGATGTTGTCTTTTTGCCGCTACTTCGGTTACTGGTCAGGATATTATGACATTGAGCAGAAACTGTGTACCGTTTGTTGTGATACTATTTTTTTGTGTTTTTCTCGCATCTTTTATCCCCGCGATTCCGCTGGGATTAATCTGGTTGATAAATTAGGAGGGGCGTATGGCGGCCGGGTACGATTTTTTGTTTAAGAATGGCAAACAGATTGATTTTGTTACCGGAAAAACATTTCTTGGCAGTGTATATGTAAAAGATGGTCTTATCTGCTCTCCGCCTGAAAACGGCGAAGGTGAGGCCGAACATGTATTTGATGTAAAAGAAAATTATCTTCTTCCAGGTCTCATTGACAGGCACGCGCATCTTTATTACGGCGGGCATCATATCGGCATGAATGCTGATACATACTGCCCGCCTAACTGTATAACTATGGCTGTGGACGGCGGTTCTGTAGGCTGGGGAAATTATGAACTATTCTATAATGCTGAAAGCCGCCGGTATACAACAGGTATTAAGGGAATGCTGCATGTGTCGGCCTATGGAATTCACGAGCTGCCGGGCCTGGGTGAATCCCTTGATTCCTTACTGATTGATGAGAAACAAATTCTGAAGGCTCTTCGTAAACATCCAAATAGTCTGCGGGGGCTTAAAATCCGTGTCGACGCAAACACTCTGGGAAAAAACGGACTTAGGCCGCTCAAACGGGCTGTGGAAATTGCCCAAAAGGCGACAGATTCGGGGAGCTTTTGCGTAATGGACGTGCATTGCGCAAATTTGCCTGATGATGTCGATATCTGCGATGTCGCGCAGGTGTTGAGACCGGGCGATATTTTTACTCATGTTTTTCAAAATCGGGGGCAGACAATTTTTGAAACAAACGGGAAAGTCAGGAATTGCATAAAAGAGGCCCGCGGACGTGGTGTTATTTTTGATTGCTGTACTGGCAGGATCCACTGGTCATTTGAAAATTTCCGTAAAGCATTGACGGACGATTTTCTTCCTGATATAATCAGTTCGGATATTATTCGGGAGAGCGCTTATTTAAAACCGGGTTGGTCAATTATACATGGTATGAATGCGTTAATGGCTGTGGGAATGAACGAAACCGATATACTTAAAGCCGTTACCTATACCCCGGCAAAAACGCTTAACATTCTGGACGAGGCTGGTACATTATTGCCCGGCCGGCCCGCGGATATAGCTGTTTTAACAGTAGCGCCTCTACAAACGCGGTTATTTGACCGTTTTGGTGGTTCCCTGGAAACGGAGAAATTGTTTTTGCCGCTTATGACGATGAAGGGAGGAGAGGTTGTGTTCCGGCAAGTATTTTTTTAATTCCGGAAGATAATGTATTAAGGGTAGATTTGCCGGAATCACAGAAATGACCGTTTTACGAATGTATATTCCCGTCATAGTCATATATGATCATAGATTCCGGTTGCATGTTTTTCCTGTATCATGATCTCTTGTAAAATATATGCGAAATCGATACGCATAATTTGTTGACTTTTGGTCTGGCATTTTTTAATTGCGGGGGTAATTATGCTGAAAAAGCGGAATATTGTGTTGTATATTATTACACATATTGATTTAATTTTTTCTGCTTTATGTTTGTCAGTGCTGGTGCTGCTGACTGTTGTTGCCGTATTTGTTCGCTACGTTATAAGCAGTCCCTTTTCATGGATAGAGGAAATACAGCTGCTTCTGTTTCTGTATACGGTGCTTTTTGGCGCCAGTGTTGCTTTCCGGTATGGCGGACATATCGCCATCGAAATTCTTGTAGAGCTTTTCCCGGTATGTGTACAGCGGATAATAGAGTTTCTTACAACGATACTGGTATTTGCCACTCTTGCCTTGATGGCAGGACTACAGTTCCAGCGTGGTTACTCGCTGCTGCTGACGGGGCGGACCACCAATATTTTAGCGGTTCCCATGAGTCTGATATATTCTGGCGCGGGTCTCGCCTTTTTGATTATGATGATACGCTTTACTGGATGGTATGTGCGGTCCCTTAAAAATTTACCGGAAAACGGAGAAAGATCATGAATAATGGTGTATTCCTCGCGGCAATTATTATGCTGCTGCTTATGTTTATGAAAGTGCCGATATTTGTTTCTTTACTTGTTGGTTCCGTGACATATTTTTTTATGACTCCAGGAGTGTCGACGCAGCTTATCGCGCAGCGTTTTACTTCCGGTATTGAAAGTATTCCTTTGCTTGCTGTGCCGTTTTTTATATGCGCTGGAGTATTTATGAACTATACTGGTATTACTAGCCGGATTATGGATGTGTGCAGTGTACTAAGCGGAAGGCTGTCCGGCGGGTTAGCTCAAGTGAATATCCTTTTATCAACATTGATGGGAGGGCTTTCCGGTTCCAATATAGCCGACGCGGCGATGGAAGCAAAAATGCTAGTGCCTGAGATGGAAAAGAAGGGATTACCCAAGGCGTTTTCCACCGTTGTTACCGCGTTTTCATCAATCATTACGCCTCTTATTCCACCAGGAATTCAGATGATAATTTATGGGACTGTGGCGAGTATTTCAATTGGTAAACTTTTTATGGCTGGTATTTCGGTTGGCGCTTTTACTTGTGTTTTGCTGATGGCAGGAACCTGGATTATTTCAAAAAAACGGGGATATAAGCCTATGCGGACAACTTCCATTTCGCCGATGGAATTTTTTTCTGCGGTTAAACGGGCGTTTCTTCCTCTTTGTTTGCCTGTCGTCATTATTGGCGGGATCCGGATAGGTATTTTTACACCTACCGAAGCCGGCGCTGTGGCGGTAATGTATGCGATTTTATTAGGAATCGGGTATCACAGCCTAAGCGTGAAAGACTCATTCCAGGCGCTGAAAGAAACAGTTATTACGGCGGGATCCATCGCCCTTCTGGTGGGGGCGGCTTCGGTTTTTGCCTGGGTGCTTACCAGGGAACAGGTGCCACAGAAACTGAGTGAATTTATCGTGCGCAGTATCGGAAACAAATATATTTTCCTGATTGTAATAAATGTCTTTCTGCTAATACTTGGCATGTTTATCGAAGGCACTTCGGCAACTATTGTGTTGGCTCCGCTTCTTACTCCTATTGCTACAGCCTTCGGCATTGATGAGATTCATTTTGCTTTTATTTTTATATTCAATACATCAATAGGCTGTATAACGCCGCCTATGGGAGTGCTGATGTTCGTAACGTGCGGCATCACTGGATGTAAAACACGGGATTTCCTGAAAGAATCTATTCCGTATTTTGGCATGCTGCTGTCCGGCCTTCTGCTGATTACATTTGTACCTATGCTGTCCATTGGTATTGTGAAGGCATTTTACTAAAGTATATAACAGAGCTTTTCCGGTATATACAGAAGAAGCTCTGTTAAAATAAAAATTGAGGAGGATTTTGTATGAAAGGAAAAAAAAGTTTATTTGCCTTTGTCCTGTGCGCATTAATTGTGGCGGGTCCGGCCTTTGCGGGTGGCGGTTCGGAAGGGGCGTCTACGGGAAAAGCTAATTTCCCTATTTCTACCGCGATTCCGCCAAACGCGCCCGTTACAATTGGGTTGCAGAATTTTTCCAGGGATTTGAACGCGACGGGACTGTTTGAAAGCTCTGTGTTCCCTTCTTCGCAGTTAGGATCAATTAATGATATGATAGAGCGGTGTATTGCTGGCGACGCGCTTGTTCAGACTGGCGACTGTGCCGATGTGGCTGATGCCACTATTAAGGACTTGAGTGTGGCGCAGGCCCCTTTCCTTTTTAAGACATGGGAGCAGGGCGATAAATTCCTTGCTAGTAGCGTTTGGAAGGATCTGTGCGATCAGGTAGAGACAAAGGGCATTAAAATTCTTAGTACCTGGGCTGGCGGGTCCCGCCACATTCTGACAAAATTTCCGGTTACAAAATTGTCTGATCTGGCAGGCAAGAAGATACGTGTTCCCAATAATAATAACTTCGTAAGAACTTTTAACGCTTTCGGCGCCGCGCCCACACCTCTGTCACTAACTGAAGTTTTTACTGCCATTCAGCAGGGCGTCATTGACGGCATGGAAAACCCCTATGCGGATATTTATTCCAACAAATTCCATGAAGTAGCGAAATATATGGTGGAGGACGATTATCTGAAACAATATACAACTATTATGGTTGGTGTAAAATATTACAACACGCTGACACCTGAGCAGCAGAAATATCTTGTCGATCTGTGTCAATTGCAGGAAAGAGTTGAACGGGATATCTATCTGAAGGCTGATAATGAGGCGCGGGAGAATCTCGCAAAGGAAGGCGTAACCTTTACAAAGCTGAACCTTGACGAGTTTACTCAGGCTATTGACAAAAGCTATTATCCCCAAATGACCGACTGGACACCGGGGCTTGTTGATAAGGTCAGAGCCATTATTGCCCAGTAATTTTTTTATATGCGCATACTGTTTTTCAGCCGGTAGTAGTCAGGCGCACTATTCCCCCTTCGGGGGGGGATAAACGAAGAGTACGGCAGTGAATAGTTATGCGAAAGCACCGCGTTAGCCGCAATATATGACTGTACATTGCGCGTGGCGCGCGACAGCCAGTAGTGATATAGACGTATACAGCGCGTATCGCGCCGCGCCTGGTTATACGCGCATAATTGCCGCTGGGCGCGCGCAAAGGGCTGGTCGCGAATTTGCGTTCGCAAATTCGCTGCTCGCCCATGCAGCCTGGATTGTAGCGGAAAGCCCACAGGAAGCGCATCGGCGCTTCCGAGGACTTGAAGCGGAAAGCCTGGTTTTTCGCGGTCAGGGAATTTGCGCCGCAAATTCCCTGACCGCGAAAAATGCGCCCTTTCTGATCGGAAAAGGCGGAGGAGCTAACCTGCACGGGGAATTTATAGAGTGAGTAATCTTGGAGTTTTCAGGAAAATCCGGACGCAGAATATAACCAGTCTGATATTAACGCAGATGAGGGATTTAATTCTTGAGGGCAGTTTAAAGCCCGGCGAGAGGCTCCCTTCCGAGGCTATGCTCGCGAAGCAGCTTGATGTTACGAGAGGCGATGTGCGCGAGGCTTTGAGCAGGCTTGAACTGCATGGCGTTGTAAAGACCCTGCCCCAAAGCGGCACCTTTGTGTCGGACATCGGGATTCGGGCGCTTTCGGGCATCATCTCAAGTATGCTGAATCTTGACCGGGACAATATTATTTCCCTTTTGAGTGCCCGCGAGTTTCTTGAAGAAAAAACGGCGGCCCTTGCTGCCGGATCCCGCGAGGAAAAAGACCTTGAAGAGCTTCGGGCGATTCATGAACAATTCACCGGAACGCTCCTGAAACGGGACCCTGGTACCGATATTGATATGTTTTTTCATCTCAAGATCGCGGAGTTCGCGAAGAACACCTACCTTTCCTATTTTCTTTCACTTATTATTCCACAGATTTTCGATATTTCCTGGAAATTCGGCCGCATCGATGATGGGCGGTTTGAAAAAAATATAGAGGAGCACTTTGCCATTCTGGACGCGATACAAAACAGAAATCCGGACAAGGCGGCGCGGAGTATGCGAAACCATTTGGAACGTGCTCATGCTATCCGTATTGCCGGGCTGGAGGCGGCATCGGGGATGCCGGGAGAAATAATAAAACAGACGCGGCGGCATAAAACATCCGCGCGGAAGGAGAACAAAAATGGGTAAAATTATCAAAAAAGAAAGCGCGGTTTCCTTTATCGCGCGGGTAATGGAGGCAGCCGGAATGCCTCCCGATGATGCCCTGCTGTGGGCGGGTCTTATGACAGAAACTTCCCTTCTTGGATTTGATACCCACGGGATACGCATGGTCGAACGCTATGTTGACTTTCTTACACAGGGCGGGGCGACGGTAGAGAAACCGCGGATTATAAAAGCGGACGGCGCGATTACGCAGATCGACGCCCGCGGATGCATGGGGCATCTTGCCGCCTGGAAGGCAGTGCAGACCGCCGCGGAAAACGCGAAAAAATACGGCATATCATTTACCAGCGTAAAAAACTCAGGACACATAGGCGCCTGTTCCCTGTACAGTAAAGCCCTCGCGGAAAAAGACTGCATAGGATTTTGCTGCACCGCCTCGCGCCCTGGCATCGCGCCGACCGGCGGAGTAAAACCAACTGTAGGGATCAATCCCCTGTCGGTTTCCGCGCCAATAAACGCGGAATCCTTTTTTCTTTTGGACATGTCAACAACCATAACGGCGATGGGAAAAGTTACGCAGGCCCTGGACAATGGAAAACAAATTCCCCCAGGCTGGGCGCTTGATAAAAACGGCAAACCCACAACCGATCCGCGCGAGGCTCGGGATGGAAGCCTCCTGCCCATAGGCGGCTACAAGGGATACGGCCTGGCCCTGGCTATAGAACTTCTTTGTTCGGCGCTGTCCGGCGGCAGCTTCTCGGATGAAATCTCAAGCTGGATTACCCAGCCGCGCAATCCCACGAAAATTCCCTTTGCGGTTATTGCTGTCGATATTGGGCATTTTCAGGAACCCGGGCATTTCAAACAAACGCTGCAAACATGGCTCGCGAAAGTAATCGACGTACCCAGGCAGGAAGGCGTCGGGCGGATATATTTTCCGGGCGAAATCGAAAATGAAAAATACAGTCTGCGCGGCAGGGAAGGAATTCCTCTTGAGGATGTTACGGTGGAATCGTTTCAACGGCTTGCGCGCAAATATTCGATTGCCGAAGCGGATATTCTTACTTGCGTATAACGCAGCGGTAACAGGCTGGGGCAGGGGAGTTTTCCCCTTATGGTTTTGGGCGCCTTTTTGGCGCTTCGCGCCAAAAACCGGGCTTTCCGCTGCAAGTCCTCGGATTTGCTTATGCAAATCCTGCGGGCTTTCCGCTGCAATCCCTGGCGCAGCGGCAGCTCAGAACCAGTTCCTGGAATTGCCGTGGCAATTCCAGGGCGGCTAATTGCCTTTGGCAATTAGCCGCCCGCAACCCGGCGGTCGCAATTTTGTTCTGACAAAATTGCGTGGTCTGTCACCAAGCACAGCGCGTAACGCGCTGTGCACGTCTTTATCACCAACCGGCTGCCGGGCGGCAGCCGTGTTATACGCACGGGAGAACTGGAATTCCTATTAGAAAAAGTTTTTATCTATGAAAAAAATTCCCGCCCGAAGCTTTCAAAAGCCTGTTTGCGACAGCGCGACCCAGGCCCTCTTCGGGCGGGTATTCAGCGAAAATACGTTCGCAGCCCAATGAGTCAAACAGGAAAAACTCGGCATACAGTCTGCGGGCATATTCCTCCAAAGACGGCATTTCCCTCACAAGAAAATTCCGGGGGAAGGCCGCGTGTTTTTCCGTCAGCGTTAAAACCCCGGTTTTTCCCCCGGCGCCGGCGATCCGGGGATTCCATTTCCCGCCTTGAAAAAGAACTACCTCCGCCTGTGGTTTGTAGTGCGTGTATTTCATTCCCGGCGCCGGAGGAGTATCTCCGGGACAGAGGCTTCCCGCGCCGTATACAGGACAACCGCGGATAGCGGCGCGTATATCCTCTTCGCTGACGCCGCCGGGTCTGAGGATTTCAAGTCCGCCTTCTGTTATGCGCACGATGGTAGACTCAAGCCCGACACGGGAATCCCCGCCGCGGATAATAGCGTCGGCGCGGCCGTCCATCGCCGCGCGGGCCATATCAAACGTTGTGGGGCTGGGTCTGCCGGAGACATTCGCCGAAGGCGCCGCCACGGGAACTCCCGCGGCCTGAAGAAACTGCTGCGCCGCGGAATCGGAAGGAACACGCAGGCCAACGGTAGGAAGCCCCGCGGTAACAGCGGCGGGAATATCCTGGGTTTTTGGCAGGATAAGGGTGATCGGGCCTGGCATGAAAGCCTTGATTAAGGCCGCGGCGCGGGTCTCTATCACGGAAGCAAGGCGGGCAAGGGAGAAAACCTGGGCCGTATGAACAATAAGAGGATTATCCTGAGGCCTCCCCTTTGCCTCGAAAATTTTCGCGCAGGCTGCGGCGTCAAAGGCGTTGGCCCCAAGGCCATAAACGGTTTCCGTGGGAAAAACAACCAGCCCGCCCCGCCGGATTATTTCTCCCGCGGCGGAAAAACCGCTCGCGTCAGTTTCAAGAATAAGGGTTTTTTTTGTTTTCATGCGCATCAGCATGGTATCCTCTGCCCGCGCGGATTGCAAGATGGCCGCGGATTTGTGTATAGTAAAGTAAGGCTATGATCAAAAAGATTTCTGGTATGCCGCCGGGAACGCGGTAAGGCCCGGACAGGCGGAAGCCTGGGGCGGGGTGAAAGCCTGTGGATACAGATGGTAAAAAAATAGGAGATTTCTGCGTATGAATGTTCTTTCAACAGCGCTGGTTCAGAAAGAGGAAAAAGGCGGACGGGTTTATTATACGATAAACTGGTCGGCTCTCCGCAAGGCGGAAAAGTACGATATTCAGAAATTTGTCCCCGCGATGGCCGGTGTGTACGAGCTTTACTACAAAGACACCAAAGACCCCGGGGCCGGGCTGAGGCTTTTTCATTACGGCAAGGCATGGCTTGGCGGCCTGCGCGCGGTTATCCGTGAATTGACCGACCCCATCCTCTTAAAACAGCGGCCGGAACTTCTGGCGGTTGTTTCAAAACACGAATGCTACTACCGTTTTGTACACTGTTCCTCGCTCCCCGATATGGAAGATATTCTGCACTGGATAGCGGTTTCCTGTAAACACGCCGAAAAGGAATTTCCCTCTTCGGGCCGCTATAAGGACATCCGCGTAAAGGAGATCGACGCCCCGGCTGGATAAATCGACGAGGAAAGAATTTACCGCGAAGTCGAAAACTGGCAAGGTCGAAGACGGGCAAGGGCGAAGACGGGCAAGGGCGAAGACGGGCAAGGGCGAAGAAGCAAAAAAAGGAAAGAAATATTTGATCATCATGCTGATAAAAAAATAAGAACCGCGGTCCCTGCTCCGCGTTATCTTCTTCTGGCAGGGAATTGGATTGTATGGCATGGTTCATATACCCGGGACGCATGGGCTGATCCGCGAAAGCCCGTATTCCTGAGCCGCCAAAACGCCGTAAACAGCCGGAACGTTATGCGCAATACACACTAAAATTGGTTAGAAAATAATCAAATAAAAATAATTGACAGAATAAAATCCAGGGATTATAATACATGCTATGGAAATTGTATATAAATATGACGAAAGCACTCCGCCAAAGGAAATTACACTCGGAGCTTTAGAATATATTATAAAACATTTAGAAAACAGTGGATATAAATTTTATAAAAGTAAACTGGAAATTAGTAAAAAAATAAATGACTTTGAGTTTTATATTCATATTTTTGGAAGTGATCGTAACGGAAAAGGATATAGAACGCGTATTACAATAAACTGCGGTATAGTAAATAAGAAATTTGATGAAGGCTACTTTGGCAATAATCTCGGTTATATCGCGGCAGACGGTTATAGGGAATGGGAATTGTACGGTAAAGAAAATTACGCAAATTCTGTAAAGGATATTATTCAAAAATTGGATAATTATTTTATACCAGTAACAAACCGTTTTATAGACGATATTGACGATTTGGTTTCGGACGTGGTTGAAAATGGGTTTTATCCTAATAATAAACAAATGGGTTATAGAATAAATATAGATTTTTTGAAACGTTATGGGAATAGGGAATTATTGGAAAAAGCAATACAAAAATATTACGACAGTTATATTTCAAAACATTATGAAGTGCATGAAAAATTCAAAAAAATATTATTTGAATTAAAAAGCGGACAGGAAATTGATCCGTATGTATTAAGCGATAATACATATATGGCGAAAACAATAGTGGATAATAATTTAAATATAAAAATAGAATAATATGTGGTACGGCGCAACGGCATATAACGGGGCTGCCCGAATTAATCAATTCCAATGTTTTTTGCCAAAATCGCCCATGAGAAATTTCCTGATCCGGTACAACCGCTAGATTTTTTCCGCGCCGGTTTGCAGGCGCGTTGTGTAAAAGTTTTTGGCGATGTGGAGGAGTTTTTCCCGCTCGTTGAGGGCGGGATCTTCCAGGATGGATTCAAACAGAAAGCCGAGGATTTTTCCGACAGCCGGGCCGGGGGGAAGGACCAGCGTTTTTTTAATGTCATCCCCGCTGACCTTTAAATCTTTCAGCGAGAGCGCTTCCTCCCGGCTCAGGACAGAGCTTACTCTTTGCCGCAGTTCCTCAAGACCGCGGGCGTCCGCGGGTAAGTTCCGCATGCCCTGGGCATCGGCTGTTCGCAGGGTAAAAAGGTCTTCAAGGTTTTCCCGGCCCACGCGGATTATGAAGCGCCGCACAGCGGCGTCCGACCAGGTGGAATCGTAGCTGAACATGTGCTGGGCAATAAGATGGCTAACCCGTTTTATGACGGCGCTTGGGAATTTCAGCCGTTGCAGGATATTCCAGGCAAGGCGGGCAGATTCGCTTTCGTGACCATGAAAGCGGGGCAGCCCGTCTTCGCCTTCGCCGCGGACAGGAGGTTTCCCAATATCGTGCAGAAGGGCCGCCAGACGCAGCCCCTGATCGCGGGCCGGCGCCGCGTCGCACGCGAGGATACTGTGGGTAAATACGTCAAACAGATGCAGCTCGCGCTGCTCTACGCCGCGGCATGCGTCCAGTTCCGGCAGAATAAGCCGCAGTACACCTGTTTCGGCCATTCCCTGAAACGAAACAGAAGGTTTTTCCGATTCAAGGATGCCCTCCAGCTCCATGCGAATCCTTTCCGCGGAAATACCAAGGAGGTTTTTCGCCCTGCTTTTCATCGCGGCGAAAGTAGACGGCTCTATCGAAAAACCGAGGCGGCCCGCGAAACGCAGCGCCCGCAGAATCCGCAGACCATCCTCGTCAAAACGCTCTTCGGGAATACCGATAGCGCGTACCAGCTTTCTTTTGCAGTCGCCCCTGCCATCGTGAGGATCAATGATCTCGCCCGTCTCAATGTTAAGCGCCATCGAATTGATAGTAAGGTCCCTGCGTTTTAAGTCCTCCAGAAGCGAGGACGTGTATTCCACCGAATCGGGCCGCCGGGAATCCGAATATGAACCATCGATGCGAAAAGTTGTCATTTCAACATGAAGACCTTTGTATAAAACCGTTACTGTTCCATGAAGAACTCCGGTAGGGATCACCTTGCGGAACAGTTTCATTACATGATCCGGCTGCGCGTTTGAAGCAAGGTCCCAGTCTTTCGGCGGCGTCCCCAGAACAAGGTTGCGTACAGCGCCACCCACAACGTAGCAGTCAAACCCCGCGTTCCTGAGAATGTCATGTATTTCCTTTATTTGAAATGGGATTCTCCGTATCACCCGGTAAAAATACTATAAAAACGCTTATGGGTGAAGAGGCCGATCCCGCGTTTGGGCGCCTCCCCAGCGCTTCGCGCCGGGGCCGGGCTTTCCGCTCCAATTCCTCGGAAAGCGCCGATGCGCTTTCCTGCGGGATTTCCGCTCCAATCCCTGGCGCGCGCACCAGCGGCAGTAGCGGAAATGTGTATGCGCAAGGCATACACATTTCCGCTACCAGCCCGGCTGCGCCGGTCTG
>JAISAF010000078.1 GCA_031266855.1 Spirochaetales bacterium | reverse complement strand
GGAGCAGCTTTTTGATATGGGGCTGGATGTGGGTACATGCGTGCGGTTTATGGATTGGGCCGTAAAAAGAAACCGGGCGCTGTTTGGGGATACTCCGTTCGGAACCGCGCTTGAGGAGGCTGTTATAGCGGGAGGAAGCGCAGTGGAAATAGCGGAGCGTGAAGCGGATGCCCTTCTGCAGAAGGAGGGATTACTATGACGGACCTGAAGGCGGAGATTTGGGATGTTCTGGTATCCCTTGACAGCAAAACTTTGTTGCAGGTTATCACGGATTACCACGGTATGCAGATTCTCGATGACGGGTTTGCCGGATTTCTTGCCGATGAGGGCTTAATGGAACAAGCCGGTGGCGATGATGATGATGACGATGAGGAAGATGAGCAACCGGAAGGGCCGGGGGATGATGACTACTTTATTTTAGACTGCGGCCCTCTGGGTAGTAAGACTGCTGTTTGTGTGCAAAGCGGGTGGGCGGATAAAAGCAAGTACAAGCAGTTTGACACGGAAGAAAAAGCGGCCAAGGCAATTAAAGAGGACATGGCCGCGCAAAAATACTGGCCCAATGTATGGAAGGAAGACGATCACGGGGGGATAACTCCGTATAACGCCCTGGCGGATGAGGAGGCGAAAGGTGAAAAAAAATCTTGAACTATATGAATATTCTTCAGATCGCCTTTTTGATATGGGGCTGGATGCGGCTACATGCGTGCGGTTTATGGATTGGATTGCGAAAAAAGACCGGGAGCGGTTCGGGGATACTTCATTCGGGGCAGCGCTTGAGGAGGCCGTAATAGCGGGTGAAAACGCTTTGGAAGTAGCAAGGCATGTCGGGGATTTGTTTTTTAGGCGCTTTGAAAAAACGCCGGAAAATAAATAAAGGGATAAATGCATGAAGATCAAATTAAGCAGTAACCTGTTCATGGTTACCCAGCCGTGCTGTTATTGGGTGTTTCAAGACTATCTTTATGGCCTGGAAACACAGGAGAACGAATATAATAAGGAAATTCGTGAGGAGGAAATAAAGGTCTGCGAACGGGGACAGCCCTGGCTTGCCGGGACAGGCGGCTGGATATTGCCCGGATTGGAGGGGAAAAACGCTTACCGGACGGTTAAACGGCGGGAATTGCCCCCCGGCCATCCTGATTACATACATGAAGGCACATACGGACTGCAATGGGATAAGGCGCAGGATATTATATCGAAATGCTGGTTTGATACATTGGAAGAGCATGTTGATGACCGCTATTATAACGAAAAGCGGGAGAACAAAATAAAACTGTCATTTGACGGCGTTAGCTCTCCCAAATATTACAACTATTCCGGCGATGCCTGTTGCTTTACCTTGTCAATTCCGAAGCCCGAAATGAACCGGATAATTAAGCTATGCCTGATAGATAACGAGGCGGCTTTCTCCGCCTTCGTCCGGGAATCGTATTCCAGTTATATGGGGTTTATATCTTCCATACCTGGCGATATTTTTGACTATCTTGAATACTGGAAAGCGTTTAAGGCTAATAAGCCGTTGGAAGGCGGGTATCGCAATCAGGAAATGGATCATTTATTTTGGGCCTGTCTTGGCTTTTGGCTTTTTACCCTGGCCGGCGGCGGGAATGATTTTAACGCTTCCCTGTGGCGTAATGTTACAGACGCCGAGGGGAACGGCATGTTTGCCAATATTATGAATTTTATTCCCGCCGGACCGCCTAAAGATGCCGCAGTATAGCGGGTAAGCCCGGCATTGCGCCGGGTTTTTAATTTCTAAACGTGGTTTTTCCGGGTTATATACGGAGGGTAAAAATGCAATGGGATAAGTTTGAAAACGCAAAACGGTATTACCGGAACGGTAAATTGGTCCGGATAAAGCATGGCGGGTACGATATGAAGATAACATCGGAAACAATAAAGGTACAAGGCTGCCGGGAATGGTGCGCTGTTACATATATGGACAGTAACGAAAACCGGGAGCACTGCGCGGTATGGGTGATCGGCCTTATTAACAAGGGAATAATAAAACCGGAGGCGTAAGCGTGAAAAAGGTTATTGTTGAACGCAGGGTTGTTATGTGGGACGAGCTTTCAGCGGAGCAAAAAGAAAAAGAGATAGAAAAACTAATAAATGATAAGTACGGGTTACAGGAATTTTTTGACGGCGCGTATGAATGTTACGATTCCGGCTTGCGCGGCATTGAAAACAAGACGTTACAGGGAAGCCCCGCAACATACAAGGCGGTGAAGTTTATCCGGGATAAAGTATCCTGGCGGTCCGGTTCGCAGGGCTGGTATTATGATCATTGCGGCCCTCCTGATTTTCTTGTTTATAAGGATTTTTATAAAAACACTAAAAGGTACTGCCTTGATCTGCAAGGCGTTATTACCTACCGCCCCCAATACGGGGGCAGGCGGGAATATAATCATTCTTTTGATTGGTACTTGTCAGTAACGGAGGCCGGGCGGAAATTTTCTTATACCGGCGATTTCGCCGATATTCAAGCCAAATTTGAGAACGAAAGGTGGGATATTCCTATCGAGGTAATCAGGATGGTTAATAAACACGAAAGACAATACTGCCGGGAGTTTGATGAGCTAAAAAAGCGCATTGAGAACGAAATTGAGGATTATAACGGCTACTGGCCTGATGAGGAGGAAATCGGCGAATATTTCCGGTCAAATGAAACGGAATTCGTAATAAGCGAAGACGAGATAGAACGGGCTGTCATGTAAATTTCCGGCAATGCTCCTTTTGCCGGACATAAGCCGGGCATAAAGAAAGAAAGCTGTTATCCGGCCCCATGGCCTGAACGGGTAATGGGTAGTTCATTGAAAAGGGCCTGGTACTTTAGTTTCGGGCTTTTCCAGGGATGAATTATTTTTACACATCCGGGCGGTTTTGCCGCCTTACTGCCGGAGGCTGATATGGAACAATTTGTCAAAGCGGTTAATCCGGGCAGGATTGAAATGCGGGGGCGCCTCCGTGAGATGTTTATCAGCATCGAGTTCCGCTCAGACGGAATACTGTCTATATGCGGCGCGGCGCGGCCCCGGCATAGCGGCAACTGCGCCCGTTCCTGCGGGCAGTGTGATGATGAACTGGAGGAAATAAGCGTTTTTCATAAAGGCTGGTCAAAAGAAAAAGCAAGGAATCTGCGCCGGGCCTGGAATGACTGGCCCCTGAACCGCCTGCGCCCCGGATGCGCCCATAAGGCGGAATGGAAAATGTCAAAAATCCTGGAAATGCCGGAAGGGGAAAATAAAATGGCCGGCTGGATTACTCCTGAAGAACATCCCGGAAGGCTGCTTAATAAGCCTTGCCCGGTGTGCGGGTATAAGTACGGTTCGCCTTGGAAAGAGAAACACGTGCCCGATGACGTGCTGGCTTGGCTGTATAACCTGCCGGATACAAAAATTACCCCGGCATGGGTTTAGGAAGGAGGTTTGTATATGATGTATGAAGTAAGGCCGGTAAAAAAAATTTGCTACTATGACGGGAGCGCCGTAGAAAATTACGAGCTGTCTTTTGAAGACGCGGAGGAAAAAGACGCGCATGTATTCTCCGTCTATGAACGCGAGGCGGACGGCTGTCTGCGGTGGATAGCGGACTTTGGGAACCGCGCCGAAGCGGGAAAATGGAAAGAAGCTATGGAAAAGGAAGACCGGCTATTAGTGCTGAGATAGAGTGCCGGAAATGCGGCAATGATTTGGAATAGCGGAATACCGGGCGGGGCCTGTGTATTAACTATTGTCCGTATTGAAGGAAGAGGCTTTTGAAAAAAAAGCGATGCGCTTCACCGCAAAATTACCGTCAAGGTATTATCTGATATGATCCGGTAAAACTTACTTGACACGCTCCCGGATAGGGACGGCATGGACGCGGGTGCCGATGAGATGGGGACTTTGGCCTGGGAGCGCGGGAACCGCGATGGAGCGGTGTTCTGATCAAATTATAAGGCCGGCCAGTTTTTTACACTCCGCATGGAACACGTCAAAAATCCTGGAAATGCCGGGAGGGAAAAATAAAACGACCGGCTGGATTACGCCTGAAGAACATCCCGGAGGGCTGCTGGATAAGCCTTGCCCGGTGTGCGGGTATAGGTATGGTTCGGCCTGGAAAGAGGAACGCGTACCCGATGGCGTGCTGGCTTGGCTGTATAACCTGCCGGATACAAAAATTACCCCGGCATGGGTTTAGGAAGGAGGTTTGTGCATGAAATATAAAGTTAAACCGCAGAGAGACATCTGTTATATTGACGGGAGAAACGAAGAAAATTTTTTCCTTGTGTATGAAGACTCAAAGGAAAAAGACGCTACGCTATTTTCTATATTCGAGCGCGAACCTAAAGGTTATTTGCGGTTTGTAGCAAGTTTTGCGGATTACGCCGAAGCGAAAAGATGGGCAAAGGCGATGGAAGGGGTGAAACCGTGAAATACCGGTATGAAATTAAACAGGAAATTACCTGGAGGGACCGGCGGCTCTGCTGGTGGTATGATCTGGAGGGAACCAAAGAGGAGGGGTTTCATTGTGCGGCATGGTTCAAGCGCCGGGAAGACGCGGAGCTGTGGAAGCTGGAAAAAGAAGAAGATCAGAGGCGCGGGTAAATTATGCACGCTGTTTAGAAACGCCGGAAATGCCATGCCGGATGGCCGCCTGGGCTGTAAGCCCTTCGGCGGTTCCAAGGAACAGAAAGGCAAAACACTGTTTTTATCTGATATACCCTCTAACCGTCATCTTCTGCGTTTGGAATGATGTTTTACGGCTTGCCACCGGGGACGGAGGCTTTGGCGGCTTCGTAATACTTTATACTGCGGTAAACGGCGGCACTTATTTCGTTTTCATAAATGAAATTTTTTTTTACACATTCCAGCGGTTTTCCGCCTATTGTTTGGAGGTTATAAACAATGGCGGAAAAAATAAAAAACGTTTTAGAATCGGCAATGCAGGGATGCCTTTGCCGGTTATGCCGGTATCAAACTGAAGGGTAAGCGGTTCAACAATTCGCCTACTGGAAAGAAAACCGTTTGAATGGCTGGTATTTGACAGAGAAGATACGGCGTATGCGCGTTTCCCATACGGCCATTGCTATGCATGGTAAGGCAGTGTCGTTAAGATTATCTCAAAAAAGATTAAAACGATTATCAGGAGGATAAGTTGAGTGTGAGCATTAGTACACATACGGTACGGACGATCTCTTTTTGTCTGGGAAGTATCACTCTTTGCGAAGAAACCGGGAATGTAAGTTTCTATGAAATACAGGATACCGGTAATTACGGCAAAGTGCGCGAGCTTGCGAAAGTTCTTGAGGATGTTGCGGTAATGATGGAAGTCTATGGAGGAAGCAATGGGGCGCTTAAGTGAATTGAGGCATGACGCGATGAATTATCCTTATGGCCGCTGTGCCGTGTGCGGTGACGAGTTTAATTCCGAATTACGGAACGAATACGATATACGATATTGTCCCCGGTGTGGAACATTGATTGACGATTTTTTGTCGGTTACAGACAATATTAGCTGGAAAATAAAGCAATCGGACTTGTTTTGCGACGACTGCGGACATCATATTTATGAAGCAACCGCAGACGGTAAGGGCGGACGGTGGATTGACGATGTTGCCGGCGTGTGCGGGGACGGATGCGGACGGGAACTTTGCGGGAAATGCGGCGGCTGGCATCCCGAGAGCGGGTTATGCGCCGACTGTCATAATAAGCAACTCAAAGCCAGCGCGGACGGTTCCTGCCGGGCGCGGGGTGAGTGCATAAAAGCACAAAGGAGGCAAGATGAGTGATTTAAACTCTATTCTGTTCGAGGGTGCTGTAGCCGGTGAACCCGTGATTGCCGGACAAGGGAAGGAAAAACATTGTTCTTTTATCCTGGCAAACCGGCGTTACCGGCGTGAAGGAGGAGAGTCTAAGATACGGACTACCCGGATGCGGATCGTGGCCCATGACGCAAAAATGGCTGAGTTGATTGTCAGGTGCGCCTATGCAGGGCGCATGGCGCGTGTAGTAGGATGTACCGCTGAAGATGAGGCCGGTATTTATATCGCGGCAGAGCATATCGAATACAAGCCTGAATTGAATGGCGGGAAAAAGGAGTAAGTTATGCGGGTTATTGTTTCATATCATGCCAGAGACACCTATAGTTTTCCTGACGATTTATGGCAGGAAGCGATGGCGCGGTGCAATGGCGATGTAGGCGAAGCATGTAATATCCTGGTAGAAGACGAGGGGGATTATTTCTTCCGTACCGGGGATGTTACCGACCGGTATGTCGAAGCGGAGAAGGAGTAAGCGGCACCGGAAACGAATAAGCGGGGCCTAATAACCTTGGAATAGGCATATTAGAAACAGGGGGGCTTTTTTGGGGGTATACTTTTTTTAGCAGGGATAAAAAAAGCGGCTTTTAAGAATTGGTATGGCTAAAATAAAATCGCTGGCTATGCTTGTAACGAATTAAAGGGTAAATAGCGTAATAGCTCATGCCGCTGAGATGAAAACTGTTTACATGATTGGCATCAGAAGAACGGAGATATGGCGTATGCGCATTTCCCGCGCGTTTACAGTTACCCATGGGAAGGCGGCGCTGTTAAATACGTTCTTAGAAATCTTAAATCATTTATCGGAGGATAAGATGGATCATTTGAACTCTATTTTGATCGAGGGCACGGTAGCTGATACACTCGCGATTGACGGAAAAGAGAAAGGAAAATACCGCTCTTTTGTCTTGGCAAGCCGGCGTTGCCGGCATGACGGAGAAAAGCTAAAGATACGGACCACCCGGATGCGGATCGTATCCCTTAACGCCAAAATGAATGAAGGGATTGCCAGGTACGCCTATGCCGGGCGCGAAGTCCGCGTGGTGGGATGTGTCGCTGATGATGAGGCCGGTATTTACGTTGAGGCGGAGCATATCGAATACCGCCCGGAACCAAAAGACGGGAAGAAGGAGTAATTATGAAGGTTATTGTTTCATATCATTCCAGGGACACCTATAGTTATCCTGACGATATATGGCAAGAGGCGGCGGCGCTGTGCAATGGCGATGAAAACAGCGCATTTGATTTTTTGCTTGATGAGCATGAGCGGGGCTTTTTTAGTTCCGCTGAAGTTTCCAGCCGGTACGTCGAAGTGTTGAAAGAGTAAGCTATGCCGGAAGCGAAGAAACGGGGCCTAATTGCGTATTCCCCGGGCGGAGCGGTTAAGACCGGCAATGTTTTATAATGCTTTGTCTACAGGGATATGCGTATTGATGCGGACGGCGTTACCTAAAAAAGAACGTATTGTTTTAGCCGCGCACGTAAAAAAAAGGCGTAATTTATGCCAGCGGGGCGCGTACAGGAAACACGAGAGATGCCGCGTTTGATCGCGGGATAATTACAGGCTGATGATTAAGGAGAAGCGATCTATGGCCGAAATATGGGATTTTATGGACTGTGAAGGCTGTCCCCGCAACAAATGCAATGGCAGTAAAGCACTGGAAGGCCCGGGCGGACGCCGCCCCAAGGAGGAGTGTTCCAGAGAAAGCTTCGGCGGTAGTTATCCTTGCGAACGCATGCTTTCCAGGATTGAAGAAGGCTTGCGGGACGGCGATTTCGGTTTTTCCGCTTCCTATCTGGTCAGCGGGTGGTGCCTGACCGATCCGGAAACAAAAAACGATTATTGGGACGTGCGCGGGGCGTGGCCTGATATTGACTGGGCCGGGCACCGCTATTGGCAGATATTTTACGATGAAACCAGGCCGTCCGGGTTTGATACGGCAATGGAAGTTTATAGGAAGGTATTTCAATGAAAGAATCAGATGATATTTTTTCCTGTGAAGGCTGCGGGCATTTTGGAAGCACAGGCTTCTGCACATTAAGCGGAGATTCGTGCCCTGGTATGGGCGACTGCCCCGAAATTAACATGGAGAAGGCGCACGGCTGTATCCATGCGGCAGGAGACGGGACATGCAATTTTGACCAGAATGATTGCGATGGCCCCTGCGAAGAGTACGAAACGCTGCCGGAAAAGAAGGTCCAGGAAGATGTGTTCCAATGAGGCCGGAGGCGCGGCAGAAGGGAAACTAAAAAATGAAGCGGCGGAATTTTGAACGCATGTTCTCTAATGAGATTCTGATTGAATACGCCTGCCCGGCCTGGAAACGGGAGGGCTTTCTTTTCGTATCCGCGTATCCCTGGGAGGACTGTAAGCTTCCGCAGGGAGCGCCGAGGTTGTGTATAACCTCGTGCGAAGCATTGTATCTTTTCTAGCGGCCTGTTCCGGGAAGGAAAGTACAAGCCCGCATTTAGGCTTATTATGTTGTACCGAAAAAAATTTGACGTTTTTTTCAAGAGTATTACCTGCGCAGAATCGGATAATAAGGCGTAAAGGAAGGGAAAGCGGTCCGGCGCATAAGGCAGACGCGTCATATTACGGAAAAGATGAAAAAACCGCCGCCTCGACACACAGGCGAAAAGCGGGTATAGTATAAAAGGAGGCGCATAGTGAATAAGAATCGGAAGACTCACTCCAGGTTTTTTACGGACGCGGAACTTGACGCGATGCCTTCCTGTACGCAGGAAGAATTAGCGGCCTTGCCGGAACCCTGGACGAAACGCGGGGAGATGCTGCCTGACGACAAGGGTACAATTCAGGCTATTGCCGCCAAAAACCTCATTGCCGCCCGTATTTTTGTTACCGGGGAAGCTGCGGAGGGCTATATCGGCGACGCGGCAACGCGGCTCCTGGTAAACATAAACGATACGTTTTACGAAAACGGCGCGGGTGAGGAGCCGCTTTTTATCCAAACGCGGAACAATACGATACGGATGACCCGCTTTAACCCGGCGTTTGCCTGGCGGTGTTTGCACCCGGATATGCTGGTCGGCCTGGTTCAGGCCGAAATAAACCGGCTCGGCGTAGCTATGGACCCGTTAAAGATGGATTACTTTGACTTCTATCAAAATATGACGGCGGCGATAAAAGAGTCCGCGCAAGGGGAAGCGGTGGCTATGGTGAAAAAAGAAAACAGCATCGACGGCTTTTATCACGGAGTGTATCTTTCCTGCTTGCTTCTTTTCGGCAAGCCCGGCTATATGGGCGTACCGGTTTCCGAACACTTTGCCCAAAAGGAAGCCGCCGATTTTTTGCGGGGAGCGGAAGTATTCCGGCTGAATGAGGCCGCGCGTGAAAAGCTGGCAAAGCTGCGGAGGGAATACGGCAGTATCCGTGCGCTTACCAACCCGGAATTGCATTTTATCGTTGATTTGTACCAAGGGGCTTTAAGATGAGCCTGTAATTGGCCGCTGGTGTTAAATTTTCACGGACAAGCGCGAGTATTGGCATAAAGGGAACCGGCTTTATACCGGAAAAGATCAGAGTTAGAAACCCAGAGATTTCGTTGAAGAACACCCGGCGGAAAGCCTAAAAGGAGAGCATGATATGATGTCAGCTATGGAAAGTAAATTCATAGCCCGTATGAGGGAGGCTGTTGCCAACACGGATCCGGAGGTCGCTCATGCGGAGGCGGATAGTATCATTATAGAATATCTTGAGTTTCTGGGAGAGGATAAAATAATTAACCTTTGGATTGAGGGTTCAGATAACTGGGTTTGGACCTGATATGCGGTTAATTTTCCAGGCCGTTTCATTTTGCTTTCGTAACGAAGTTAATATGCTCAATCCAGGCATAAATATGTCGGCTGTGTTTTCAGCCGCAAAAAAGAACGGGAGTTATTTCTATATCTTTCCAAAGCCGTTTGAGGGCAGCGACAGAGGCGTGGTTGCGTAAATCTCATACGCTGCCTGACGCGGGCCGGCTTCACAAAACCCTCCTCCAGCCGCAATCTGGCGGGCTTCTTCAGGTCATGATTCCCAAAAACCGTTTTATACCCCGGTAACCGCCGGATGCTCCCTGTCCGGTTTCAGGCCGGCATCCCCATATTTTATGGTCATATCGCCGCCTTTAACAGCCGGCCGGCTTCCGGGCGCGTCATAACAACGTATTCATTTCCGTTACGCGCATAATGGGCCGGCCGTGATACCCAATCGAATTCTCATGCCCCAAAAGCAGGCCGGATATAGGCGTTCCCGCTTTTATTTTTTAGCCGCCGCCCCTCCCCGGCCGCTTTTCCAGGGCTGAAAAACCGTTCATACCGCTTAAAGTAATTCGGCCAACCAGCCGCCTCCCTATGAGAATAATATTTCATGAGTCCCGAATCCCGCGCCTCCCTCCGGCTTTCCGCTTCAACGCTCCGTTCAGATTCTTCCCCGCGCTGCTTATCTGTCTTTTCCTTTGTTTTTCCATGTTTCGTATCTCCGCAAAACCTGTTGATTATGAATACCGGGACCGGTTCATTACTTGCGGCCCCGGTGTTCCCGCCCGGAAAGCGTTCCTTTACGCCGGTAATTTCGCCGCCGCCGTATCCGATCCGCCCGGGCCAGCCTTATTACGGTTTCCCTTAAGAACACGCCCGCGGGGTCCGCAGGGAGGGCTCTGAATTTTGCCTCCGGCTTCCGTCCCGTGCCGGGGGTCCCGCGGACGCGACCGTGCCGGCCGCCGATCTTTTATTCGCTGAATATATTGGCGACCGCCTTATCCGCCCCGATCAGCCTTTTCAGCGTTATATCCAGAACCCCTTTGTTATAGTATTCGGTCGTCTCCTCGTTTATATGGCCCACCAGCTTCTGCACGATCTCAGGCGGCAATTCCCGCCTGACCTGCGTGACGTAGGTATACC
>JAISAF010000055.1 GCA_031266855.1 Spirochaetales bacterium | reverse complement strand
GGCAATTTCGCGGGCTGGTTCTGAGCTGCCGCGTCGCTGGGCGCGCGCCAGGGATTGGAGCGGAAAGCCCACAGGATTTGCATAAGCAAATCCGAGGACTTGGAGCGGAAAGCCCGGTTTCCGGCGCGAAGCGCCGGAAAGGCGCCCAAATTTTTTAGAAAAATCTTTGTACTGTTAGATTGCTGGTGAAAACAAAGCGCGGCTTTACGTGGCAATTTTAGCTTCCTTCCCGCGCGTGTATCCAGCCGAGGAGGGTTTCGATGGGTATGGGGCTGCCGTGATAGAGGCTGGCAAAGATGGAGCTGACGAGTTCGAAGTCGCTGTGGGTGTCAACGGTGACGGAAAAGCGGCTTTGAAATTCCCGTGGGGCTAGGGGGCGGTGGAGGGTGAAGAGCTGGGGGTTTCGGTAGAGGTATGGGCTGACGTGTTCGTGGTCGTAGGGGTCGGAGCTTTCCTGCCGGGCTTTTTTGAGGCATTCGGAGCGGATGATTTCGACGCCGCAGCCTGTGGGGAGGCCGGAGTAGCCGGAGTAGTCCGCGCGGAGTTTGTGGTGTTCGTCGAGGAGGCGGATTGCCATTTCCCAGGAGACAAGGGGGTTGTCGCCGGTTGCGCGGATGATGGTGCTGGCGGGGAAGACTGGCAGCGCGGCGCAGAAGCGGTCTAACACGTCGGTTGGGGATCCGGTGAATAGTTGAAAGTCCGCCTGGCGCGCGAGGGGCGCGAACTCGGGGGCGCTGCGCGGGTCCGTTACAAGGACGTGGGTTTTTACGGGGATTTTTTTGAGGCTTTCCATGGCGTACAGGACAAGGGGTTTTCCATAGATCGGCAGAAGGGCTTTGCGGGGGAGGCGCGTGGAGTCGAGCCGCGCCTGGAGGAAGACCGCGGTCATTCGGATGGCGTCTCCCACTGGCTGATAACGCTGAGGGCGTCTTTCTGGAAGCGGGGGGAATTTTCGCTGACCCAGCGCCGGCACAGGCGGAACTCGGCAAGGGCGGCGGGCAGGCCGCAGCCGGAATGCAGGAAAAAGGGAAAGAAGGAGGCGCGGGAAAGTTTGCCGCCCTGGGGGCCGAGGCGGACCGCGAGGTTTTTGAGGAAGAACATTCTGTAGCCGCTGTCCGCGCCGGTGTCTTCCGCGGGGGCGGTTTCGCTTGCGCTTACGCGCAAAAGGCGGCTGGATACGATTTTTTCTCCCCATAGCAGGGCGCGAAGGCCAAGGTCGGCTTTCTGCCACCAGGGGCCGCGGATGCCGGGGTCATAGCCGCCGATGCTGAGAAACTTTTCGCGGGAGTAGATGCCGCAGTAATCATAGGGGAAAAGCGTGGAGGAAATTTCCCGTGCCGGGAGAACGGACAGGACTTTGAGTTTCTTTTTCTGGAAGGCGGGGATTTGCAGCACGGGCATGGATTCGTTTTCCCTGCTGTAGAACCAGGGCGTGGTACACAGAATCCCGCTGTCCTGAACATCCCGCACCGCGCCTTCGGGGAAACCGGAGGGAAGGGCTTTCATGTCGCTCCAGAGTACGGCGGCAAGCGGCCCGCGCGCCTCGCGCATAGCGATGTTAATGCGTTCCCCCGGGCTTACGGCCTGGTGAAAAAGGATAAAGCGGACGCGGGGAAACCGCGCGGCCAGGGATTCCATAAGCAGGGCGCCGCCGGGGTTTTCCAGGCTGATGATTTCATCGGGCCGGAGTTTTTCGAAATCCTCCAGGGCGTCGGAGCGGCTCATCGTGCCGCCGCGGTTGAGGAGGATAAGGGAGAAGCCGCAGCCCTCCCGTCCGGGGCTGCCCGGCCCGCCGACAACCGTGTAGCCCGACGGCGCGGGGCTTGGCGGGGAGGGTTTAGAGGAGGGTTTAAAAGTTCCAGGTGTAGTATTCATCACAATTTCCACAGATACTGGTATAGTTTCCGGCGAGATGCTCGCGGTACAGGCCGCTGCCCTTCTCCCAGATGGCATCCATATCATCGCGCAGCAGGTTTCCCAAAAGGACGGTTGTACGCAGGTCATCGCGGCACAGGGGAACGCTTCCGTCGCCCAGGACATAGAGATCCCGCTGGAGATGCCGGCAGGGGAACCTGTCCAAAGGAGAAAGGTCGGTTACTTTACGCTGGGGCAGAAAGCCGCAGAACCAGTCGTATTTCTGGATAATAAGGTGCGGGGTCTTTTCCTTCCATGCCTTATAGAAGGTTTCCAGCGTTTCTTCATTATCGTTCATCCGCAGGGACTGGACATACACTGTATCGGGAAATTCGGCGAGGAGCATGCCGGTACGCGAAAGGGCTTCGTCCCAGTGCTTGCTGCCGCCCTTGAGATGAGCGTACTGTTCGGGCCCGGTGGCGTCAAGGCTGACAATCCAGGACAGGCGCGGCCCCAGCATGACGGCGCATTCGCGGATTACCTCGTCCTTCCAGCCGATGCCGGAGGTTTCCACGAGCAGGCTTAAGCCCGGCTCGTCCGCGACCGCGCGCGCAAGGCGGGTAAAATCGGGATGGAAGGAGGGTTCGCCCCACAGGGATACGCCGATCACCGCCTCGCCGCAGAAGGCGGCGGCCTTGCGCGTAACGCACTCAAAATCCCCCGCGGGCATACAGCCTTTTTTCGTAATGCCGCCCAAAAGCGGATAGGGGCAGGATACGCACGTGTGGGGACACTCTTCGGTTATTTGTACGCCGATGTAAGCCGGCAGGGTACGCATAATTTCGGGCTTTTGTTCCAGCACAGCCGTAATCGCGGCGCCGGCGGGCGCTTCCCCGGCGGGCAGGGCGGCGGCGACCCGTTCGCATAACAGATGATCGCGCCGCGTACCGGCGGTGAGGCTGGCGCGTAAAAGGCGCAGGTCTTTCGGCGAAAGCTCGGTTTCGATGTCGAAGGCGTTTATGTCCTTCTGGATCAGGGTAAAAAGCGTTTCCCGGTTCAGCGGCAGCGGCGGGGAAGCCGGGCACAGGCCGGCAAGGGCGGGCAGGGTTCTAACCGCGATAATTTCCGGCGTTATACCCGCGGGGTAGCCGTCGGCAAAAGTGTAATGCGCGTAATACCTGGCGTGATTTTCCAGCATGCGGCGCGTGGCGCCCGCGTCAAGAAAGGGGCTGTCGCCGAAAACATAGATAATGGTATCATAGACAGTATCATGAGCGCGGGACAATTCCCGAAGGGCATCTACCAGACAGGCCGCGCTGGCGGACTCCAGCCGCGTATAGGGGAAACCAGGTATCCCGCCGGGGGCCGTTCCGGTGAAGGCAATGTCCTTTTCCGGAACAAGACTCCTGGCGTACTCCAAAACCCATTCCACGACAGGCCGCCCCGCGATGGCACGCGGCAGAAACCCGCCGTCCATGAGGTTAATGACAACACGATTTATCATATTTCCTATATATTATCGGAATTTCGGGGAGAGGGTGAAGAGCGGATTTTGAAATCAGAATTTTTACCGCGAAGCCGGAAAAGTCAAAGATGGAGAGTTAAAATAATTCGGAATTTGGGCGCATTTTTTTGCCCGCGCACGGGCAAAAAAACCGGGCTTTCCGCTGCAAGTCCTCGGATTTGCCAATGCAAATCCTGTGGGCTTTCCGCTGCAATCCCTCGCGCGGCAGCTTAGAACCAGTTCCCGGAATTGCCACAGGCAATTCCGGGACAGCGAATTACCAAAGGTAATTCGCTGCGCGTAACCAGTCGGTCGCAATTTTGTTCTGACAAAATTGCGTGGTCTGCCACCAAGCACAGCGCGTAACGCGCTGTGCACGTATTTATCACCAACCGGCTGCCGCCTGGAACAGCGCTTTCATGTTACCGCGCCGCGAGGCTTTTTATGGTTTCAATATCAAGGCCGCTTATCTTTTGGACAAACTCTATGGAAGCGCCTTCGGCCAGGGCGTTTTTAGCTACTTCAATGTCACGCTCCGCACGGCCTTCCGCACGACCTTCCTCGCGGCCTTCCTCAAGTCCTTTCTCACGCCCTTCCTCACGCGCCTCCTCGCGCTCAACCGCAAGAGCGTCCTCAAGTTTCCATTCACTCATCAGCATATTTACCACCTCCGATCCGTGGGTTTCAAGAAATGATTTCAGTATATTGTGGGCGATACACCACTGTATCGCGTCCTTCATAGCCTTCTTCCTTTCCCTGCCGCTCAGTTTCAATGGCGGTTTCCGGCCCCCGGCCGCCCGCCCCTCAAAGTCCCTCACCCGCGCGACAAACTCGCTGTACTCCGATAGCTGCGCGCTGCGCCGCAGCATGGCCTGGCTGCGGCCCTGATTGATGTTGTATACCTTTACCCTCAGTTCCAGGTCAGGCGGCATTTCCGCGGAAATGCCCAGCGATTCGGCCTTCTCAAAGGCGTCGGAGAGTTTCAGCATGGCTTCATCAGGATACGGCTCCACCCCGTTGTACAGCACTATGAACTCGGGCCTGGGAATTATCAGGCGTTTCCTGCTGTACAGGCTCCTGCCGGGAATGATTTTTTCATACACCCGCGATATGTACATCAGCAGCCTGAGCGCCATATTGGGATTGACCGAACTCTGGTGTTCTATAAGGATGACCAGTTTTTTCGCCAGATCGAAGGATATGTCGTTCACGAAAGTTCTGTACAGCACGCCTTCAAGGGTGTTGATGGTAAGAGGCGTATCCGGGGGTAACACTATACCTTTAATTGCCCCGTAGAGTTCCCGCAGACTGTGCGGATCTCTGAAAAGGAATGAGAAAACGCTGTCCTTGTATTTTCTGTTTACGCGCATGCATCCGCTCCTGTACTGTAACTATACCACAAAGACGGGGGAAAGGAAAGGCGGCGGCCTACAACCATCCCCAAAATTGCCTTCGGCAATTCAGGGGGCTGGTTTTCAAGCTGCCGCCCGGCGGCGGAAGAAACAGGTAAAGGGTTAAAAAGCCCGGACTGCACGAACAGAAGCGGTAAGGTGCCTGTAGACGTTGCCCTGCCTACCGTCGCTGAAAACCTGACCCCACGCGAGATAATCATCATCGTCCTCCGATGAGGACCAGTACCAGCTTTGCGTAAAACTTCCCAG
>JAISAF010000470.1 GCA_031266855.1 Spirochaetales bacterium | reverse complement strand
CTCGCGGCCTTTACCGTACGCGGATTTTGGCCGTGCAAAAATCCGCGGCCTCTGCTTCACGCCGCCGCCTTCGGCGGCGGCCCGCGAATTTGCTGCCGCAAATTCGCAGGCCAGCCCTCCGCCCGGCGCAGGCTCCGCCTACGCCGGATTTAGAAGCAAGCGTCCACGCTTGCGGCTTTGACACCTGCACGCGGGATCGTGTATGCGAAGTATACACAAGCGGGCGACCACCCGGCGCAGGCTCCGCCTGTGCCGGATTAGTATAATCCGGGGCGTTACATGCCCCGAAAAACTTTATATGCGGAGGTTTCTATGAAACGGTTTCCCATCTTTTTTGTACTGCTGGCATCGCTTTCCCTGCCGCTTTTCGCGGGCGGAAGCCAGGACGCTTCCAAACCCGAAGCCGCTGGCGGCGGCGAATGGTCTCCTGCACGGCCGATTGACATCGTAGTGCCCTATGCGCCGGGCGGGTCCAGCGATCTGCTGGGCCGCGCCATTGAAAAGGCCTGGACAAAGTACTGCCCGCAGCCGGCGCGTATCGTTACCAAGCCTGGCGGAGCGGGAGTAACAGGTTCGGTATTTGTGTCCAATTCCGCTCCTGATGGATATACCCTGTGTCTGGCCTTCGGCTCAGGGCCTGACATGACAATGCAGTATTTACAGAAAATGGACTATGACCCGTTCAAAGCCCTTGATCCGCTTGTGCTGGTCTCTATCCATTCATTAATCATTGCCGCCCCGGTTGAATCGGAGTTCAAGACTTTAACTGATCTTGTTACGTGGTCAAAAAAGAACAAGGAACCAATTACTGTTGCCATTTCTACAGCGAAAGGTATGGTTGACCTGATGCTGCAAACCTTTGCCACAAGAACCGGGACCGACCTTATCATAATTCCCCATGAAGGTTCCGCCCAGGCCGTTACCGCACTGATAAGCGGGCAGACAATGATCGGATGCGCGCATCCTTCCGATTTACTCCCCCAGATTAAAGCCGGAAGGCTCAGACTACTGGCTGTTGCTTCGGAACAGCGCGATCCTGCTTTTCCCGATTTGCCAACCTTGAAGGAACAAGGCTTTGATTATTCCTGCTGGGGAGCCTTGAAAGCTGTGGCTGTTCCCAAAAATATGCCCGACAACATCAAGAGGTACTACGAACAACTCTTTCAGCAGATCTGCGGCGACCCCGTTTTTATCAACGACATGAAGGAACTGGCCCAGCCGATTCTGTATGAAGATATCGAAACTTTCACCAGAACCTTTCGACAGGCTAACAGCGACTACAAAAAAATTATCGAAGACCTGGGTCTTGCCTACTATCAACAGAAAAGCTAAGCTTCTTTCCACACGCTGGTTTTTCAAACCAGCGCGGATAGTTTGTGAATATCGGGAAATATTTCCCGGAAATTATTTTTTTTAAGGAGGATCTGGTATGAAACGTTTTCTCATCTTTTTCGTGCTGCTGGCATCGCTTTCCCTGCCGCTTTTCGCGGGCGGAAGCCAGGACGCTTCCAAACCCGAAGCCGCGCCCGCGGGCAGCGGGGAATGGTCTCCGGCACGACCGATTGATCTGGTTGTCCCCTACGCCGCGGGAGGATCGACCGACTTACTTGGCCGGGCAATCGAAAAAATCTGGACAAAGTACAGCCCGCAGCCTATGCGCGTTATTGACAAACCCGGCGGGGGCGGCGTAACAGGTTCGGTTTTTGTTGCCAATTCGGCGCCCGACGGGTATACCCTGTGTCTCGGGTATGGCTCCGGCTGTGACATGTCCATGCCCATTTTGCAGCAACTCGAATATGACCCCTTCAAGGCCCTTGATCCGCTTTGTCTTATATCGGTACACACCGTAATGATAGGTGTGCCGACAAACTCGGAATTCAATACCCTGGCGGACATAATTGAATGGACCAAAAAAACCGGCAATCCCGCAACCGTAGTCAGTTCCACCGCCAACGGTTCTGTGGACATAGTTCTCCAGGCCCTTGTGAAAAAGACTGGCGCTAATCTGACAATTATACCCACCGATGGGGGCGGAAAATCCATTTCTATGTTAGTAGGCGCTCAAACCATGGCCGGGGGCGCTCATCCTTCCGAGGTGCTTCCCCAATACAAGGCGGGCAGAATCAGGCTTATCGGCGTTGCCGCCGATGACCGGGATACGTCAATGCCGGAGATTCCGACGCTGAAAGAGCAGGGGATTGACTTCGCGTCGTACGGCTCTATCAAGGGACTGGCTGGTCCAAAGAATATGCCGGAGAATATCAAAAAATACTACGAGAGTACCTTCAGGAAGATTTGCGAAGACCCGGAGTTTATTAAAGTCATGACCGAAATGGGACAGCCTGTTATGTATCTGGATATAACGGACTTCACGAATTTCTTCAAAAAGGCCAGCGAAGATTACAAACAGAGTATTGAGGAACTCGGTCTGGCATACTACCAGAAGAAAAGCTAAGCTTCTTTCAACACGCTGGTTTTTCAAACCAGCGTGGATAGTTTTTGAATATCGGGAAATATTTCCCTAAAATTATTTTTTTTGAGGAGGATATGGTATGAAACGTTTTCTCATCTTTGTGCTCATGGCATCGCTTTCCCTGCCGCTTTTCGCGGCTGGAAGTCAGGATGCCCCTAAATCTGAAGCCGCGCCCGCAGGCAGCGGCGAATGGTCGCCGACACGGGCTATTGATCTGGTTGTTCCCTACGCGGCGGGGGGATCAAGCGACCTTCTTGGCCGGGCAATCGAAAAAATCTGGACAAAATACAGCCCGCAGCCCATGCGCGTTGTTGACAAACCCGGCGGGGGCGGCGTAACAGGTTCGGTTTTTGTTTCCAATTCAACGCCCGACGGGTATACCCTGTGCCTTGCCTACGGCTCCGGCTGTGATATGTCCATGCCTTTTTTACAGCAACTGGAATATGACCCTTTCAAGGCCCTTGATCCGCTTTGTCTTATATCCATACACACCGTCATGGTGGGCGTGCCGGCAAACTCGCAGTTTAACAGCCTTGCCGATATAATTGCCTGGACCAAAAGCACTGGCAAGCCCGCAACCGTAGCCAGCTCAACCGCCAACGGTACAGTTGACCTGGTTCTCCAGGCATTTGCCAAAAGAACCGGCGCCAATCTCACCATCATACCGACCGACGGTACCGGCCAGTCCATCACTATGCTGACAAGCGCCCAGACTATGGCTGGCGGCGCCCACCCCTCCGATGTTCTGCCGCAGTACAAGGCGAAAAGAATCCGGCTTGTCGGCGTTGCCGCCGATGAACGGGATACCTCCATGCCGGAAGTTCCGACATTTAAGGAACAGGGTATCGACTTTTCCGCGTATGGCTCCATCAAGGGAGTAGCGGTTCCCAAAAATATGCCAGAAAACATCAAAAACTATTACGAAAGTACCTTCAAAAAAGTCTGTGAGGATCCGGAGTTTGTCAAAATCATGACCGAGATGGGGCAGCCCGTTATATACATGAATACGCCGGATTTCACCAGGTTCTTCAAACAGGCAAGTGAGGAATACAAGAAACTTATTGAGGACCTTGGACTGGCGTATTATCAGAAAAAGAGTTAATCTTCTTTCCCGCGCCGGGCAAAATACGGCGCTGGTTTTCTATCAGGGCTGTTCGGAAAACTCCACAGCTTCGGGATAAAAAAGGCGGGATTTGCCGCCATGGTGCGGCAAATCCCACAGACTTGTAAGAGAACCGGAAGGTTAGCGGACAAGTTTAATCTTCTTCCCGTCGCCGGGCAAAATACGGCGCCGGTTTTCTAGTAGAGCCTGTTCAATATCCGGTAAGCCCCTGGGCGCGGTAGCCGGCTGGTGATAAAGACGCGCGCAACGCGTTATGCGCTGTGCCTGGTGGCAGACCGCGCAATTTTGCTGACCAGCAAAATTGCGCGTAACCTGCTGCTGGTCGCGGTCCAGTGTATTCGAAGCATAAACACGACCGCGGGTTTCCGCATCGCGGCGCAAAGGCATCCGGGGGCGCGATAGCGCCCGCTACAATCTAATACCTATCGGAAAGCGACCGTCTTCGGGCGCATTGTAGCGGAAAGCCCACAGGAAGCGCATTGGCGCTTCCGAGGACTTGAAGCGGAAAGCCCGGTTTTTTGCGGTTTGGGAATTTGCGGCGCAAATTTCCAAACCGCAAAAAATGCGCCCGAATTCTGAATCTTAAACGGGTTATGAAACAGGCTCTTAGATTTTTTAACATCAGGACGAAAAACTTTATGAATACAGACTTTATAAAAGGTATAGTTCCCCCTATCGCGGCGCCTATCAGCGCCGATGAGAGCGTGGACGAAAAATCCCTGCGGGATCATATAGAATTTATGATCGCGGGGGGAATCAGCGGCATTCTCGCCTGTGGCTCGAACGGCGAGTTTTACATGATGGAAGAAGACGAGATGGAAATCACGCTTAAAACCATCGTCGATCAGGTAAAGGGCCGCCTTCCCATATATATGGGAATCGGCGCGATACGCACGAAAAAATGTATACGAATCGCGAAGATGGCGCAGCGCTTTGGCGCTCAGGGTATATCCATACTCCAGCCTATGTTCATCAAACCTACGGACGACGAGCTTTCCACACATTTCCGTTCCATCGCGGCGGCGGTTCCGGGTCTTCCGGTTCTGCTGTACAATAATCCCCGCGTGGGATACGCCATACCCCAGAGCGTGGTAGAAGACCTTGCCCATACGGCACAGAATATCGTGGGCATAAAGGATTCTTCGGGAGACCTGACGCAGACAATGGAATTTATCCGGCGTAACCAGGACATCGGTTTCAAGGTATTCGCGGGAAAGGATACGCTTATCTATCCAAGCCTCGCGGTTGGAGCCGTCGGCGCGGTAACTTCGACTTCCAACTACATACCACAGCTTGTCTATTCAATCTATAAACACTTCATGGACGGGAACCACAAGGCGGCGCTGGAGGCTCAGTACAAACTGAATCCCATACGTCTGGCAACGGACAAGTCAAGTTTCCCTGTCGCCACGAAAGATTACGCCAACATAGTCGGGCGAAATACAGGGAATCCCTATCTGCCTAACAAGTGTTCGCCCCCGGCGCAGCAGGAAAATCTGAAACAGGAACTTGTCAAGGCAAAATTGCTGTAAATCAATTTTATTGGGTAAACTTTCCGGGAATTTTCCTGGAAAGTTTACCCCGCGTGTTTTCTACAGAAAAGCGGGAAGCGCCTGTGGTGTTCTGGTTTCGTGGTTAAATGCGGGATTATCGCGGGCGCGTTTTTTTGCCCGTGGCCGGGCAAAAAAACCGGGCTTTCCGCTCCAAGTCCTCGGCCCGCCCGCGGCGGGCCTGTGGGCTTTCCGCTCCAATCCCTCGCGCGCGCACCAGCGGCAGCACATAATTGCTTTTGGCAATT
>JAISAF010000290.1 GCA_031266855.1 Spirochaetales bacterium | reverse complement strand
GGTTTTTGTGTTGGTTGTTTTGGAGAGATGTCCGAGAGGCCGAAGGAGCACGCTTGGAAAGTGTGTGTACTCGTGAGGGTACCGTGGGTTCGAATCCCACTCTCTCCGTATTTCCCCTTTAGCGGTGATGGTTAGGCTCCGTGCAATTGGCTGGCACCCAACCCCGTCAGATCCGGAAGGAAGCAGCGGTAAGTGATCGGCTGATGTGCCACGGCCCGCTTGGCTGGAGCTAAAGGGGATTTTTTTTTGAGGAGGCGGGCAAAAAGCCGTGTCATACGAGATAACCGCTACAAGGAAGAGGCCATCTTCTTTTGAGACGCTTTCGGGTCAGGAATTTGTCGTCGCGACGCTGAAAAATTCAATACAAAGCGGGCATATTGCTCACGCGTATCTGTTCGCCGGGCCGCGGGGCGTGGGAAAAACCTCGGCCGCCAGGATTCTTGCTAAATCCCTGAACTGCCTGAAAGAAAAAGGCCCCGCGGCTGAACCCTGTGGAATATGCGAAAACTGTGTTGAAATAAGCCGGGGGATTTCCCCTGATGTTATTGAGATCGACGGGGCTTCGAATAACTCCGTTAATGATGTACGGCAAATCAAGGACGAAGTTCTTTTTGCTCCAGGCGGGGGCCGCTACAAAGTCTATATTATCGACGAAGTGCACATGCTTAGCTCCAGCGCTTTCAACGCCCTCCTGAAAACAATCGAGGAACCGCCGCCCTATATCGTTTTTATTTTTGCTACGACAGAAATCCAAAAAGTACCGGCGACAATACGTTCCCGCTGCCAGCAGTTTAACTTCCGGCGGATATCCATAGAAACAAGCCGGAACCTCCTGAAGAAGCTGTGCGACGAAATGTCTATTACCGCGGAGGATGACGCCCTGCTCTGGATTGCAAAGGAAGCCACAGGTTCCCTTCGGGACGCCTATACCCTTTTCGATCAAGTTGTATCTTTTTCCGGGAATTCGATAACAATCCGGAAGATTCTGGACAAACTGGGTTTTGCCGGTTTAGACAGAATGAATGAGCTTGGCGAATTCCTTGCGGACGGAAAATCAAAGGAAAGTTTTCTTTTTGTTGACGAACTTTTGTCTTCCGGGGTTTCGCCGGAACAGTTTGTCGCGGATATGACAGAATACTTCCGTAATATTCTATGGCTGAAAAATGGTATCCGCAAGGAAGCTATTCTTGGATACAGCGCCGAAGCCTTTTCCAAAAAAGTTATTGAAGCCTTCCAGCCATATCAAATTGAAAAAGCGCTGGCTCTTTTATTTGAGCTGTACCGCAATCTGCGCTATTCACTGAATCAGCGTTTCGAGATCGAGCTTGCGCTTGCCCGGCTTGCCGATTTGAAAAATTACATTACACCACGGCAAATTACCGAGCGGGTACTGGCTTTGCGTAAGGAATTGAAAAACGGCTTTGTCGTACACAGCGCGGAGGATTCCCCCGCCACTCCCGCCGGAACGGAAGTCCCCGCCGGCGCCTCCGGTGATACGGAAAGTGATACCGGACAACCCGCGGAACAGGCGGAAGCGCCGCGGCAGGCAGAACAAACGGAACAGGTGGGCGGGTTTATGTCCGCCGCAAAAGAAGCTGAGGTTTCTGGCGAGGTTCCTATGGACAAAAGAACCGCAATCATCCAGAATATACGGAAAAAGAAACTTACACTGGGTTCCAATCTGGAAAAAGCGGGGTTGTGGCGTGTTACGGGCGATACACTGCACCTGTTCTTCGACACGAAATTCGCGGCTGATTTTGTTATAGGAGACCTTGCTTCGGTAGCGCAGCAGATTGAACAGGTACTCGGCCGGAAACTGAAAATTGAAGTCAAGGTCAACCGGGATGAAACGGCCGAAGAAACCAAAGAGAAGGAAGACGCGGCTGTTGACGAACAGGTAAAAATGGTACAGAAAGTTTTCCGGGGTGAGATTATAAAATGAGTATAAATCCTTTTGAATTACTGAAAAATTTTGGCAACATTCAATCCAAAATGGCGGAGTTCCAGCAAAAACTTGCCGGGGTACAGGTAAGCGGCTCGGCTGGCGGCGATATGGTCAGGATCGAAATAAACGGCCAGTTTGAAGTACTCTCGGTGTTCATCAGCCCCGAAGCCGCGGACCCCGCTAATTTACCAATGCTTCAGGATCTAATCCGCGCCGCGATGAGCGACGCTCTTTATAAAGTAAAGGAAGCAATACGGACGGAGGTCTCCGGCATGACTGGCGGCATAAATCTCCCGCCGGGTTTTATGGGAATGTAAGGCATGAAATCCCTGGATACCCTTGTATCCCGCCTGTCGAAACTGCCAGGAATCGGCAGGAAAAGCGCGCTCAGGATTGCCTATCATCTCTTACGCACGGACTCGTCCTTTTGCGCCGCCCTCGCGGAATCCATTGCCGGACTGCGCGACAAAGTGAAAACCTGCCCGGACTGCGGCAGCTATACCGAGGAGTACCCCTGCCCCCTGTGCGCGGATCCGTCACGAGACAGAACCCTTATATGTGTTGTCGAACAGCCCCAGGACATTGAAGCGCTCGAATCCACAGGAGAATACCGGGGCATCTATCATGTACTAGGCGGAGTTATCTCGCCCCTTGAAGGCATAGGCCCCCAGGACCTTTCCATTGGCCGCCTTCTGGACAGAATAAAAACCCTCAAAACCCAGGAGCTTATTCTGGCCACAAATCCCACAGTAGAAGGCGACACCACAGCCCTGTACCTGGTAAAACTCCTGGAAAACCTGAACATAAAAGTTTCCCGCCTTGCCCTGGGCCTGCCCGTAGGCGGAGACCTGGAATACGCCGACAGACTTACCCTGACACGTTCCCTGCGCGGCAGAACGCTGCTGACAGACAGATAGTTTATTTTATAAATAAGATAGTACAAACGGAATACTGGATTGGGCGCATTTTTTGCAGTTTGGGAATTTGCGGCGCAAATTCCCAAACTGCAAAAAACCGGGCTTTCCGCTCCAAGTCCTCGGAAGCGCCCGTGCGCTTCCTGTGGGCTTTCCGCTGCAATCCCTTGCGCGGGCGGCAATTCAGAACCAGGCCCTGAAATTACTACGGCAATTAGTTGCGTATAACCCGGCGGATCCGGCATATCATCAGGGAGAAATGTTCCCGTTGTAAAGAGACTGTATTTTTGAAACATCCAGCCCGGTGGTTTTCGCGACATCCTCTATCTTCCAGCCCATACTTACGAGATTCCGGGCTATCAGGAGTTTGGCGTTTTCTTCACCCTGTTCCCATCCCCGCTTTTCCCACTTCTCCGTAAAGCCGTATTCCTCGAAAACAGCCTCAAGCGCCGCGTCAGACATTTTCATTACCTCCCAGCGACAGCTCAGAACCAGGTCGCGAAATTGCCGCTGGCAATTTCGCGGGTGCATAATTGCCAACGGCAATTATGCACATATAACCATGCGGTCGCAATTTTGCTTGTGCCCAAGTAAACGCACGCGTGAGCGTGTTTGTGATAACAAGGTTTCCGGGTAAGATGTCCTAAAAGCCTGTTTAATATCCTGAAAACCCCTGGGTACAC
>JAISAF010000408.1 GCA_031266855.1 Spirochaetales bacterium | reverse complement strand
GCGGAAAGCCCGCAGGATTTGCATTGGCAAATCCGAGGACTTGGAGCGGATAGCCCGGTTTTTTGCGGCGTTAGCCGCCAAAAATGCGCCCAAATTCCGAATTGATTTTGAACAGGCTTTAGAGGAATTTTGATACTGGCTGTTTATTTGCCTACGCAGAAACGCGAAAACATCAGGCTTAGCATTTCTTCCGTGGTAACTTCGCCGGTAATTTTTCCCAGGGCGTTTACAGCCTCACGGAGATCCTCGGCGACAATATCCAGGGGATATATTCCCGCGCGCCGGGAAAAACGCCTGAGAGCTTCAAGGCTCTGTTCCAGAAGCTCTTTCTGGCGCAGGGAGTCGATAAGCGCCTCTTCCCCCGCGCTCCGCGCCGGAAGGAGTTCCTTCGCTATTTCCTCTAAAAGCTCCGGGATGCCGTCCCCGCCTGTAGCGCTGACGCAGATGCGGCCCTCCTGTCGCGCCTGATCCGCCGCCTGGGGCGGGAGGCGGTCGATTTTGTTCCACACCGTAATACGCCTGCCACCGGTTTCTCCGGTTGCGGCGGTATCTTTCCTGTCCGGCTGAAACGCGTCCTCTTCGGAAGCGTCAATAAGATAGATGACCAAATCGGCATGTTCCAGGATCAGGCGGCTGCGGCGCACGCCTTCGGTTTCAACAGAATCGCTGGAATCCCGCAGGCCCGCCGTATCGTAGAAGGTAACGGGAATCCCCGCCACGGGAACCAGAGCTTCAATATAGTCGCGGGTCGTACCGGGATTCTCCGAAACAATGGAACGCTCTTCCCGTACAATATAGTTGAACAGGGAGGATTTGCCCGCGTTTACTTTTCCGGCAAGGGCCACGCGCGCCCCTTCCTGGTAGAGACGGCCTTCCGCGCAGGTGGCAAGCAGTTGTTTCAGGATTTCTTCGGCGCGCGGCAGCTCCGGCGCGGCAGCCCCGTCTCCGGCCGCGGAATCCGGTACGTCTTCTTCGGGGTAGTCAAGGCGGATTTCCAGACCGGCAAGGGCCTGAACCAGCAGGTTCCTGGCCTGGCTGATTTTTTCCGCGATGGCTCCCGAAAGCCGGCGCAGGGCAAGGGCGTGCGCCTTTTCTGTCCGGGCGCATACGATTTCCTGTACGGCTTCCGCGCGGGTTAAATCCATCTTTCCATTGAAAAAGGCGCGGAAACTGAACTCCCCGGGCTGCGCCTGCCGGAAACCCAGCCGTGCGAGAAGCGCCAGGATCCCCCGTATTCCCGGCAGGCTTCCGTGACAGTAGATTTCAAAGGCTTCTTCGCCCGTGTAGCTCTGCGGCTGCCGGAAAACGCCGACCAGAACTTCGTCCAAAGTCCCGCCGCTGTGCGGGTCGGTGATCGAGCCGTGAACCATGCTGCCTCCCCGCGCGCGGATCAGTTTTTCCGCCTTACTGAATGCCGGGGCAAAACGGTTTACGCAGTCCTTCCCCGACGCGCGTATAACGGCAAGCGCGCTTTGCCCCCAGGGGGTAGCCAGGGCGGCGATACAGTCTTCGGTATTGTACGCGGAAAAGTTTTTATTCATACGCCTGTGCCCCTCACACGAACGAAACCTGGCGCGCGGAATTTTTTAACCGCGAAGCCGAAAAAAGTCTAAAAGCCTGTTTAATAACCCATTTATAATTCGGGCGCCTTTCCGGCGCTTCGCGCCGGAAACCGGGCTTTCCGCTCCAAGTCCCCGGCCCGCCTACGGCGGGCCTGTGGGCTTTCCGCTGCAATGCGCCCGAAGACGGTCGCTTTCCGATAAGTATGGATTGTAGTGGGCGCTATCGCGCCCCCGGAATCCCTTGCGCGCGCACAGCGGTAAATTTTTCCTTGCGCTACAGTATAATCATCTCCCGGATTGCGGGTCAAGTTTAGCACGCGGGCACTCAGCAATTCTCAGTTTAGGCTCATACCAAAAACCACTGTTAGGCGGGGCCCGTCAGTGAAGAAAAATGGGGTCTCCTCCCGGAGGGCGCTCTCCTCATTTTTCTTCACTGACACCCGCTACAGATGCATGAGAATAATACAGATTGCTTTTTTAAAGGGTTACTGGTGGTAAAAACCTCTAAATTGTAAACAATTTAGAGGTTTTCCTGATTTTGAAGGATACTTTTTCTAAACTGAGAATTGCTGGCGGACACTGGAACGCGCCGCGGGTAAACCGCTGTTCGTAACCGAAGGGCCGCGACCAGCCCCGCGGGAAAAATATTTCACTCAGGGTAACAGTATTTGTTATGCGAAACACTGTCGCGCAAAGTGTGAAAAACCCGTGAGGCGCAGGAGGCGGCAGACAGCCCCGCGGGGAAAATATTTCATTTAGGGTGGTAGCATTTGTTATGCGAAACCATGTCGCGCGAAGCGCGAACAGCCCGTGGGACGGTAGCCGGCGGTGATATAGACGTGCACGCCGCTGCGCTGCGCGCTTGGTGGCAAACCACGCAATTTTGTCCCAAAATTGCGACCGCCGGGTTATGGGCGTATAATTGCCAAAGGCAATTATACGCCCCGGAAATTGCTCAGCAATTTCCGGGTTGGTTCTCACGCTGCCGATGCGCAAGGGATAGTAGCGGAAATCCCGCAGGATTTGCATAAGCAAATCCGAGGAATTGTAGCGGATAGCCCGGTTTTTTGCGGCGTTAGCCGCAAAAAATGCGCCAGAATGACTGAAAAATAAATGCGGGAATCCTGATTTTTCATTGCGCCTAATGCATCAGCCAGATGAGTAAAATCTGGATCCCGATGTTGATGGGCAGGAACCACAGAATCCATTTCATGGAGTTTTCGTTGAAAAACCTTGTGTGCAGATACGCGTCGAATTGCGTATAAATCGAATTCCCCAGGGCTTCCGTATCCTGTGTTTTTGTGTCGATGGAAACGTGGTACATTATGTCGGCGAAGGGGAATTGTTCAAGGATAAAGCGTATGGCTGTGCGGATAAGGCGTGGCACTTTTCTGTTATAGGCGTTTTGGAAGGAGTCGGTGATATTTTCCGACCAGTCGTAGCCTTTTTTGATAATTCCCGTGTTGCCTTCCGTTATGCGTTTCGCGATAGTTGCGCAGAGGGAGCGGAAGACGGGAACAAGATAGGCGTAGATTACTCTGATGGTATCGATGAGGAAATATTCGTAGGTAAAAAAGAAGGCGGCGGCGCAGGCTCCGGCGGCGGCGAGGATAAGCAGTACAAAGAAAACGATGACCCATCTGGTAATTGTAACCTGAAAGAGCGCGGCTACGCCGAAGCCAATGCAAACAAGGTTGGGGATTAGGAACAGAAATATCAGTACGAGGGCCAGGATAACAATCTTCAGCCCCTGTCCGGCGGTATCCGTCAGGGCGCTGAGAGGGGACTTCGCCTGGTTACTCATTTTTGTTTCCGCCTGTGCTTCTGTTTGTGATTGCGGCTTTTCCCGCGATGAGGCGCCACAGATGCCGCAGCAGTCCCAGCCGGCCCACGAGAAGCCAGTAGGCGAAAGCGGCGAGGGCGAGCGCGGGTATGCCGTAAACAAGGAAACCCACAATAAAGATTAGGGCTGTTTTCATAAAACCCCCAAAGGAACCGAAGAGTTCTCCTATTCTTTCGCCGATGCCGGGTTTATAGGAGGGGTCCACGGAAGCGGGGAGGAGCAGCGATAGTTCAATTGTCGCGTAATCCGCTGTGTCGGCAAGAGTTTTGAGCCGGGAACCAAGGGAGTCGATGTCATTTTGCACGTCCGCGATTCTTGGTTCCACTGACAGGATTTCCGCGATGTTTTTTGCTTTGCCGAGGTAATTCTGATATGTCGCGAGAAGGGTCTTTTTGGTTGTAAGTCTGCCTTCAAGATCATAGTATTGCAGGGTCACATCGTCGACGCTTTCTTCGCGGTAGAGAACCGTACCCAGGGGGCTTAAATCGGCAAGAAAGGCTTCGTAGGACGGGGCGGGAACCCTCAGCGTGTAGTAGCGGGCGTCTTCCCGCGCGGAAGTCCGCGCCGCGTAGCCCTTATATTTTTCCAGCGCCGCCTGAACGGGTTTTTCCGCTTCTTCCAGATTCGTTACGCGCAGGCGCAGGGAAGCCGTGTAAACGAGTTTGCGCGTATTTTGCGGGAAGGCGTTTTCCGGTGAGGAGTTTTCCCCGGCGGGGCTTTGCTCCGCGGCTTCGTCGTAGGCGCTCCGGGCGGTCTCCCGGCTGAGGGCTTGTTGTTCCGGGGAGGCCAGCCGCCCGGAGGCGTATGCCCCGAGTCCGCCGCTTTCCATGCCGGCCGCGGCAGCCTCGTATCCGGCTTTGGAACAGGCCCCGGCAAGCAGGACTGCCGCGCAGAGAACCGGAATTATGGATGCGCGTGTAAATATTTTTTGTATCATACTTTGTATCATACCGTGAAGATTAGCACAAACAGCCTCCGTTGCGCAATTCCACCGCAGTCAGGTTTTGAAGGAAAATTTTACCGCGAAGTCGAAGAAGTAAAAGAAGTTGAGAAAAGACGGAAAGGAAAAAGGCGGCAGGCGCCAAATTTCCATCTTCTGAAAGCAGGAACCAGCTAACATGGTTCAAGTTCCAGAGTAAGTTGAATGAAAACTTCATCGAGTTTTTCAACTTCTCGGTTAAAAAATTCTGTAGGTCAAGTTTAGGTTTGTCGGGAGCGCGGGCAGTGTATACCGGGAGGATTGCGAACCTGATAGAAAAACGGGGAAAGGGAGTTATGCGGCATACATTTGAAATTGGTTAAAAATTATGGAATAAATACTATTGTTAAATACTGGTTGACAAATAACCTTAAATATAA
>JAISAF010000385.1 GCA_031266855.1 Spirochaetales bacterium | reverse complement strand
CCGGATTGGCCCCCGGAATTTCGGGGGCAGCTATTTGCCAATGGAATTTAGCTGCGTATAACCCGTCGGCCGAAATTTTGCCAGATAAATTTTGCGGCCAGTCCCGTCCGCTTGCCTGGCTCCATCTTTTGCGTTATAATTATGACTGTCATGATTACGATACAGAAAACAGTTGATATTCCTTCCGACCGGCGGCTTCATCTGGATTTGGAACTGCCGGAAATTGTGCCAAGCGGCAGAACAAGTGTCGTACTTGTTTTTCCCGTGCCTGAAAGTCCCGCCGCGCAAACCACGGTCAGTACGCATGATCCCCAGCGGTCTTTCTCCCTTGAAGAACTAAAAAAAGAGGCGCGGCAAAAGACCGCGCAGCGTCTTGCCAATCCGGAAATGGACTCCATGAAAAAATATGCTGGCTGCCTGAAAGGCAGTAAGGTCTTTGACGGCGATTCTGTGGCGATTCAAAAGGCAATGCGCGATGAATGGCCGGAGTACTGATTTACTTGTTTTTGACACATGCGTGATCATTCCGGCGCTGAAAGACAAATCACTGGTAGATTTATTAGACAAATTTGCTGCTTCGGACAGATTTATAAGCGTCATCACACGCATTGAACTGCTTTCCTTCCACAGCTTAACTGACGAAGAAACGTGTCTTATTAATTTATTTTTTGACAGTGTGACGGTTGTTCCTTTGAATAACGATGTTGAAGAAAAGGCCATCGAATTCAGACGGTTGACAAAACACAAAACACCCGACGCCATTATTGCGGCTACATCTATTGTACTAAACGCGGTGCTTTTCACGCGGGATTCCCGGCTGCTTGGACAGAATTTCCCTGGTCTTGAAACACTCAGGCTTTAACAATGAGGAGAAAGGCGGTAAGGCCCCCTCCCTCTCCCGGATTTCCGCGGCCGGAAATCCGACGAACCTCTAAAAAGTTTTTAGCGTAACAGTTTGTTGTTAGCGCGGTGGCGGCAATCGGAAACCGTGAACGGCCTCGCGGATTTCCGTTACGGAAATGTGTTATGCGCAATTCATTTCCAACGGGTTATGGCGCAACCCGGCGGCCGCGATTTTGCGGAGCAAAATCGCGGGGTTTACCGCTGTGCGCGGCGCGGTTTCCGCGCGGGTGCGGGGGGTGGTGTTCTGCGAACTGAATAGCCGGCGTCCGCTGTGAATGCGCCGCATTCACAGCGGACGCGCTGCCGCTGGTGCGCGCGCGAGGGATTGGAGCGGAAAGCCCGCAGGATTTGCATGGGCAAATCCGAGGACTTGGAGCGGAAAGCCCGGTTTTTTGCGGCGCAGCCGCAAAAGATGCGCCCAAAGACAGCCGTTTATCGGCTTTTCGCCTTTTCGATTTCGTGGTAAAAATTCTGATTTTTAAGCGGAAAATTGGCGGAAATTTGAAATTTGACTTATAATGTCTATTATAGATTATAGATTATAAATATTTTCGATACAGTTTATTTTTCATCGGAGCTGTTCACAAAATAGGGATCGCGAACAGCTATAGTAAGGGGTAAAAATGCCTGAATGGTTTTTGAGTAATGTGTATATAGCGCCGGAACATCAGCATTTTCTGGAACGGCCCCGGATTGATCGTCTGCTGGAAGAGGCGGTACGAAAGCCTATTGTCATTGTCAGCGCTGGCGCGGGGTACGGGAAAACCCAGGCGGTTCATTCCTTTCTTCGTAAGCACACGGCATGGACTGTCTGGATGCAGTTTTTCGAGCAGGACAATACCGGCGAGCGGTTCTGGGAAAGCTTTGTCGCCGCGGTTGAGCTAATCAATAAAGAGGGCGCGGCTAAACTGTCGAAACTCGATTTTCCGGTAACTGACCGCCAGTTTGAACGATACCTGAATATCCCCTTGAAGGAATCGCCTCCAAAAGGGCGGGGCTTTTTTGTTTTTGACGATTTTCACCTTCTCCATGAAAAGACTGTTCTGCGCTTCATAGAGCGTTCTGTCACCTCGCCTTTTCCTACTATCACATCGATCTTTATATCCCGTACCGCGATTCCCTTGAATCTTGAACAGTTTGAATCCCAGGGGCTGCTGGCACGGATTACCGAGGAGGATCTCCGTTTTACTGAGGAAGAAATGCTGTCGTATTTTCAGCTTCTGGATGTCCATCCGGCGGCTCATACTGTTTCTTCAATTTATTATGATACTGAGGGCTGGGCTTTTGCCATACATCTGGCTGGCCTTGCGCTCAAGGGGGCGCCGTCTGCCGGCGCGTATGTGCGGCAGGCTCTTAGATCCAATATCTTCAAACTGATCGCCAGTGAGATTATGGCGCCCCTGCCGCCCGCGGGACAGCGGTTTCTGATCAAGCTGTCTCTTATTGAACATCTGGTTCCTGATTTGCTTGTGGAACTGGCGGCGGATCCCGCGGTTCTGGAATGGATGAAGGGGTTGGATTCTTTTATCCGTTTCGATACGTATCTGAATGTCTGCCATATTCACCATTTGTTTCTTGATTACCTCAAAGGCCGCCAGGGTGAATTAACTGAATATGATAAAAAGGATCTGTGGCACAGGACCGCTACCTGGTGCGCGCGCAACAACCGGAAACTGGATGCTATCACCTATTACGAAAAAGCGGGGGATTACGGGCGGCTGATTGACGTGGTTTATACTTTGCACATGATGTTTCCGAACCGGATTGGCCGGATGCTGCTGGAAATTATGGAAAAGGCGCCTCCTGAAGTATACGATCAGATTGCCATCGCTCACATACTGCGCGCCCAGATCTACCTTACTCTTGGAATGTATGAAAAGGCAAAGGACTATCTGGCGCTCGTCATAGCGGAGAAGGAAACGCTGCCTCCCTCTCCTGCGGTAAACCGGACTTTGATGGGCTGTTACAATATCCTGGGGTTTACTGGTATGCGGACTAGTTCCTATACACGGGATTATGACTATGCCCGGTATTTTGAACGGGCAAAGTATTTTTATGATCAAAGTCCCTATGAAATAAAACCTCCTATATCGGTACTGTCTCTAAGTTCCTATATTTGCGGGGTGAACAGCGGCGAGGCGGGAGAGATGGAGCGGTATATAGAGGGCCTTGCCGGAATGGTTGCCTATGCGCCCTTTTCGATGGGGGGTTGTACCTGTGGGGTGGATGACCTGGCCCGTGGCGAGCTGTATTTTTTCCGGGGAGATTTATCCGGGGCACAGCGGCTAAGCCTTCAGGCTCTTGAGAAGGCCCGGCGGAGCGGCCAGTACGAAACCGAAAACCGCGCCCTCTTTTACCTTTTGCGGATTAACCTGGCGCGGGGAAATCATGCGGCCATCAGGGATATACTCGATCAACTGTCGGCCCAGCTTGACCAGCCCCATTACCTGAACCGCTTTATTTATTATGACATTATTACCGGATGGTATTATGCTCACATCGGGCAGACGGACAAACTTGCTCCCTGGCTGAAAAATGATTTTGAGGAAAGCGATCTGAACTCAATGGTCTTTGGTTTGGAAATTCTGGTTAAGGCGTGGTATCATTTTTCCGAGAAACACCTTCCTGCCGCCCTGGCTGTTCTTGGAAACTGGGAAAGCAGGAATACTCTGCGTCCTTTTGTTCTGGGAAAAATTGAAGGGAAGACCCTGGAGGCGGTATGCCGCTACCAGAGCCGGGACAGAAAGGGCGCTTTTGCCGCCCTGGAAACCGCTTACAGTTTAGCCTGTCCCAATGCCCTGTACATGCCTTTTATAGAATTGGGGAAAAATATGCGGGCTTTGGCGGACGCGGCCCTCAAGAATAACGCGGTGGCGATTCCCCGCGCCTGGCTGGAAAGGGTGCGTATAGACGCCTCGGCCTACGCGAAAAAGCTGTTTGCGGTAACGCGATCCTATGGCGGCGCCTCTGCCGTGTGGGGAACCTTGAACCAGAAGGTGAATCTGTCCCGCCGGGAGCGGGAAGTCCTCAAAGGTTTGTTTCAGGGTATGACTCAGAAAGAAATCGCGGGCCAGTCTTCCCTGTCGGTAAATACGGTAAAAAGCGTTATCCGCAGTATCTACCGTAAACTGGGAGCGGTGAACCGGGCCGACGCGGTGCGGATCGCCGCGGGCATGGAAATCTTTGAAAAAAACCATGATAGCCCCCAGTAACTCTTCGAGCCTGTTAAATATCTATCCAGTGTGCCATAATCTCACCAAAGGGGGAGGGGAAGAATGTACAGCTATCCAGGTGATATAACACGCGAAGAGTTTGAGATTATCCGCCCGGCTTTGGAAAGCGCGAAAAAATTTACCAGGCCGCGGGAAAAAGACCTGTATGATATTTTCTGCGCCATTACTGTATCTGATAAAAAGCGGCTGCCGGTGGCGCATGCTGCCCGCAGATTTCCCGAAATGGGGCAGTGTCCG
>JAISAF010000355.1 GCA_031266855.1 Spirochaetales bacterium | reverse complement strand
ACTATGCATACGCGAATAAAGACGCTGTTATAACGGGAATTGACGACGACAATGCGGGAATGATTATCAATCTGATTTTGAAAAGGGGATGGAATTCGCTAATTATAGACTGGTCTGTTTCTCCCCCGACAATGAAAAATGGCAGTCCCGATGACTCTTTCAAGTGGATAGTGGATGATTAGCGGCTGACAGCTTTTCCCCGCAGACTGACATCAGGCCCGCCTATACGGCTTTATGTTAGCCGCTGCGCGCTTGGTGGCAAACCACGCAATTTTGTTTCAAAATTGCGACCGCCTGAGTTATACGTGCATAATTGCTGAACAGCAATTATGCACCCACGGAATTGCCTATGGCAATTCCGTGGCTTGGTTTTGAGTTGCCGCCGCGCAAGGGATTGTAGTGGAAAGCCCACAGGATTTGCATTGGCAAATCCGAGGACTTGGAACGGAAAGCCCGGTTTTTGGGCCGCCCTGGGGCGGCCCAAAAATGCGCCCGAAGACGGTCACTTACCGGCTTTCCGGTTTTTCTTCCTGGTTCCGGCTTTTCTTCCGGGCTGTGCGAATCCGCGGATTCTTCTTTTCCGCGCTTTTTTCCGTATCCCTGGGCGCGGGCCTGGTACGGCTGCGCGTTTTTTTCTCCACTTCCTTTTTGGCTGGCTTCTTCGCGCCCGGTTTCTTCGCCACAGGTTTTTTTGTCCCGGATTTCTTTGCGCCCGGCTTCTTCCCCGCTGGCTTCTTTTTCGCCCTTCCTTCAAACAGGCGGTGCAGCTTATATTCCGCCGTTTCGTAGGCGGCAAGCCACGCGCTTATAAAAACCAGCTCCCCGGATTCCCGGAAATACTTCTCTCCTGCGGAATCCCCCGCCGAGGGCTTGCGGATCAGGGCGATAGCGCCAAGCCACCAGACAAGCGACAGAAAGCCTTCTTTGTTGAAGTAGACCTCGCCCTCGAAGGTGTTGACGCCCGTGTAGCGCTGGACATCCGTATCATTGAAAAGATATTCCAAAGCCCTTTCCGGCCGGGATACGGTGTTGAACTTTTTTACTGTATCATACCAGCCGCCGTGGTGAAGAAGTATTTTCAGAAGCAGGCAAAGAGGCTCCGCCCGTTCAATGCCGCAGTCTTGCCTGATAAAAAACTTTGTCATTTCGTGGTTCAGCGACCATTCGTCAAAAAGGGAAACATCTTCCAGGGATTGAAGAATGGAATAGGTAAAAAGTATTTCCGCGGCGGCATGAATATCCTCAAATCCAGACAGGAATTTCCAGCTATCCATGACAGAAGCCTTCATTGTGTTCTTAAAAGACCGGGGCCGCCGCAGCCGCTGCAAAAACTTCGCGGAAGTTTCCAGGCGGTCAAGAATCGAAAACGCGGCTTTTTCACAGTCAATGCCGCGGCCGCTGAAAGTGTTTGCCTGGGTGATAAAATTCCGCGCGGCCGCCGTAAAGCCTTCGAGATCGGCTTCGCTGAAAGTAATGAAAGCCTCCGTTTCTTTTTTCCCTCTGGAAGAGACGTTCTTCCTGATAGCCAGGAGTTCAAACAGCGCGGCTTTGAGGGAGGGATACCAGTCATACAAAAGCTGCCGTAGCGCCGCATACAGGGGCCGGAAGGTTATTTCCCGCATGGACGCATCAATATTTTCCATACCCATACCGTCAAGAACTTCGGCAAGTTTGCGGTAATTTCCCCGCTCGTCATCGGCGACTTCGTACACATCAAGGAATACCTGGGTCTCGTAACCCCGGAGGTTTATAAACAGGCCCCGCTCGTGAATTTCACGGGAGGAGCGGATAAACCAAAGGTTGGAACGCTGTTCGCGGAAAATGCAGTACCTGCCTTCCTCAAAACACAGGCCAAAACCGTCCGCCAGGCTGCGCTGCACAAGCTTTTTTCCATCCTTTTCTCTATAAGCCGCGGATACGCGTATCCAGCCCCAGGCGGAAACATACGCGTTGTTATACAGTACCAGAGCCTTTTCGTCCGCGCAGCGGTTGGAATAGGCAAAGACATTCTCGTTGACATGCTGGTGTTCATCATACAGGTCGTATAAGAGAAAATCGCTGACATCGGCAAACAGATAGCGTTTTTTCAGAAGAGGAAAAATTTCCCGCTCGTGCCTTTCCACGAGGCCCCGGTTCGGCTTCTCGTCCCGGTAGGCGCGGCGGTACTCCATGCCGTATTTTTCCGTAAAGCCTTCCACCTGGCCATGCCCGAACATAGGAAGCCCCGGCATAGTTACCATAAGCGTACATACGCCGAAGTATTTGTCCCCGTCGCCGAACTGGGCAATGGCCGTTTCCTCGTCGGGATTGTTCATAAAGTTAACAAAACGTTTGAGAATATCCTTGTCAAACTCCTGCGTGTTTTTGATTGTTAAACGGTATTTTCCGTTTTCTTCCTTTTTCAGCATGTTCATAAAAGCGCTGTTGTAGACCCGGTGCATGCCGAGCGTACGCACAAAGTAGCCTTCCATCATCCAGAAGGCTTCCGCCAGAAGCAGCGTATCGGGGCATTCCGCGGCAACCCTGTCCACGACTTCGCGCCAGAACTCCTCGGGAAACATCCGGTTAAACTCGTCTTTCGAAAGGCCGCGTTCCGCGCGCGAAGGAATATCTCCCCCGTGGCCCGGTTCGGGATACCAGAGCCTGGCAAAATGCCGTTTTGCCAGAGTCATGGCCGCGTCGAAGCGGATAATCGGAAAGTTACGCGCGACATGCATGATCATTTGAATAACAGCCTCGCGTACTTCGGGAAGAAGAAAATTGAGCTGCGCCGTATCATTCCAGGGCATGTGCGTTCCATCGTTACCATGATAGATATAGCGCGTATCGCCTGACGGCCAGTGTATCCGCTTGAAAACTACCGCGGCGTCCTCGCGGCTGTAATAGTGGTCTTCTATAAAAATCCCCACATCGCTGTCGGGGTGAAGGTTTTCACCATTAAAGCTGTACGAAGGGAAAGGCGGGCTGGAGGACTGAATAAAATAATCAGGATGCTCCACCATCCATTTTGAATCGATACCCGTATGGTTTGGAACCATATCGCTTGCAAGGCGTATGCCCCGCTTCCCCGCCCTGTGGCGCAGATTGTTTAAGGCATCCCAGCCGCCGAGTCCCGGAGAAACATTGTAATCAAGCAGCGAGTACGCCGAAGCCGCGGCTTCCGGGTTCCCGCACAACTCCTTGATATGCCTGGAGGCCGGGGATCTTTCCCACAGCCCGATAAGCCACAAACCGTTGATACCCCTGTCCGCGAGAATGTCCAGCTCTTCATCGGGAATGGCATCCAGAGCCGCTATCCGGCGGCTGTATTTCCGCGAAAGCTGATCCAGCCACACAAGGACGCTTTTCGCGATAAGGACAACCTTCGGCATCCAGTCCCTGTCCAGGCTGAAACGCTCGAACTCCTCATCCCCATAGCCTTCGCCAAGATAACTATACACCTCGGAGCTGCCGCCCCCGGCAAAGCCGCGCATTTTATCCTCTTCGCGGATAAGATCCATCCCGCGCAGCAGCCTCTCCAGAAAATCACCCAGAAAATATCCCCAGTGGGTACGGATATACTCAAGCTGCCCCTGAAGCGAATAGGGGCTTGCCACAACAGGTTCCTTCAGCATATCGACAAGAAAATGATTATGCGGACCAAAAGGCGGCATAGTCTCGAAAAATTCCTTCAGGATTCCGATTATCTTCTGATAATGAGTCCTGCCCCGCAAATCCGTATCGTCAAAAAGTTCCCCAAAGGGGGCAAAGGCGGGATTGTCGTTTTCCAGCCACAGCATCAGCATTTCTTCCAGAACGATTTCCTGATTAGGAACACCCTTTGTCTCCGATGCCAGATATTCTTCCAGCGTCAGCTCGCCACGGTAAACGCTCATGGAAGGAAATGCCTGTATAAAAAACGCCATACAGTCCGCTGTATCTTTCCCGCCTGCCACGGCTTTGACCGTCTCCAGCGCTTTAGAAAAAACACGCGGCCCCTGCTGCTTCAGATACAGCTTCACTACATAATGCAGAATCTCGTCAATAAGGCCCATAGCGTGCAGATGCCCCGTGCGCACCGCCTTCTCAGGATGTTTTGCGGCATTCCGTTTTTTGTTTATCTTCGCGGCGAAATTCCGCACTGCGGCAAAATTGGAAAAAACAACATTGCCCTCAAGTCCGTACAAAGCCTCATCGAAAGCATACTTCGCCCGCGCGGCACGGGAAATATGAAATTCTCTTTCCAGAACAAGCTTACTCATGGACTCTCCTTTTGCGGCCCGGACGGAAGCCAGCCTATGCCGGTTTCCCATCCGCGCGTTTTTTCACCAGTGCGTGAATCCGTTTTGCCAGACCCCCCCCCGCGTCGAAGTCTTCCAGCGTAAAAGGCATACGGTAGGACCAGTTCGTATCCGCCACGGTTCCCGGAACATTTATCCTTTCATCCGCCGCGTTTTCCACCCGGAGATCCGGCTCCAGCGCGAAAAAATCCTGAAACTGAAACATAACAAGAACAGACTGCGCCCCCAGAAGCCCCCCGAAAATCCGCTCCGCGGTTTCCGGGCTGTAAGCCGAAGGCGCCTGCCCCCCGGAATTCCCGGAAGCATCCGCCGTGGAAAGCCCCAGCGCCCTCCACAGGCCCCCGCGATCGTTTTCCGTCTCCCACCATTCCCGTACTGTTGAGGTATCATGAACGGAAGCCGCGCATACAGTAAGCCGCGGATACTCCGCCGGGGGAATAAAAGGCTCACCGCTTTCGCGGTAGCGCCGAACCCAGCGCGGAATCCTCAAACCCAGAATACCCAGCCTGCCCAGAACCCCAGGCACACAGTCAGGAACAACACCCAGGTCTTCCGCACAGGGCAGCATGGAAGTCTCTTCCTTCATAAAACGCAGAAGCCTCTCCCCCTCCCGTGCCCACAGGTCTTCGGAATCCCTGAAATAGCCGCGGATAATCAGCGCCGCCTTTTCCTTTTCCCCGCCACTCAGGGAATTCCAGGCTTTTGAACTGTCGCGGAACCAGGCAGGCGCGAACCCGTCCGGCCCCGTCTCAATCAGCATCCGGTCCTGGTAAAAAGCAATAAGTTTCCGGGTTTTTTCATCAGGAAGCCCCAAATCCCAGATACAGGATTCATTGACATCTTCCCGGAAAAGATATAAATCCTCGCTCCCGACACGGGTAAAAATCCGCTCCGGGATTTCGGCGCCAAAAATCCCACGAAGAAGATCCCCCGCTACATGGGGCCTGGACATCCAGCGGATACGGCCCTCGTCAAAACCCGCGGCCCTGAGCTCGTCCCGGCTGATATACCGCGAAGGTTTAAAATACCCTAAAACGCCCTGCCTCTCATGTTCGGGAATTACCCAGACACGGAAAAACCCCAGCACATGATCGATACGGTAGGCATGGTAAAAAAGATCCGCCCGGTGAAGCCGCTTCTTCCACCAGGAGTAGCCGGACTTCGCCAGCTCCTCCCAGTCATAAATAGGAAAACCCCAGTTCTGCCCCACAGGAGAATACATATCAGGCGGAGCGCCCGCCCGCAAACCACAAATAAACAAATGAGGATGCGCCCACACGTCCGCGGAATCCTCACTCATCATAATGGGAATATCCCCCTTCAAAAAGACACCCTGCCTGTCCAGTTCCCCCGCAGCCGCGCGAAACTGCTCCTCCAGCCTCATCTGAAGCCACGCATGAAACACAAGATCCTGTTTCCCGCTTTCCGCCCCCCACGCGTTCTCAATATCCTTTTCAGAAACTTCCCGAAACTCCCGCCACGCAGTCCAGGGAGCGCCATTATTCTTTTCCTTTAAAACACAAAAAAGCGAATATGGCTTTATCCAGGGATTCGCCTGTATCCATTTCTCAAGCTCCGCGTCTGTGCGGATTTCCCCCGCGGCTTCCCGGTAAATCCTGCCCAGGAAATCCAGCTTGGTTTTCCATATCCCGTAGAAATCTACGCGCGATCCCGCCTCAGCCGCTTTCCTGCTTTTTCTGATTTCAGCGGCAAGCGCCTTCAGGCCCGCGGCCCCCGCGCCCCCGGCCCGGAGTTCCGGCAAATCCTCCAGGCGGATATACACCGGATGCAAAGCATACGCGCTTAACGCGCTATAAGGCGAAGGCTGAGAACCCGTATCGTTCACCGGCAGAATCTGAATCACATCCAGCCCCGCCGCCCCGCAAAACTTACCCAAAACCGGCAAATCGGCAAATTCCCCGATCCCGAAACTCTTTTTACTCCGCAACGCAGACACCGGAACAGCCACACCCGACATAGGATGAGAGAACCCGGGGAATTTCATACAGCACCTCCAGACGAAGATCCCGGACCGATTCTAATTCTGTCCAAGCTCCCGCAAACGATCCCGAAGCCGTACGGCCTCTTCATAATTTTCAGTCTCAAGAGCCTTCGCAAGCTCCGCCCTCAAACGGCCAATCTCCAGCTCTCTCGGATTCGGCCCCGGCTCCTCTCCCGCAGGAGCATCGCTCACGAATTTAACCGGAACCCCCGCCTCCGCGATAATAGCCTCGGAAATATAAATCGGACATTTCACCCTCGCCGCCAGACTCAGCGCATCAGAAGGCCGCGAATCAATAAGAACCGTCCGCTCGCCCTGACGCAACACAATACGCGAATAAAACGTCCCCTCCTTCAATTCAATAATCTCCACCTTCTCAAGAAAAGCATCAAACCTCTCCATAAGCGAAAGAATAAGATCATGCGTCAAAGGCCGCGGCATAGGAACACTCCCCAACCCAATAAGAATAGAATGCGCCTCAAGCTGCCCAATAAAAATCGGCACAGCAAGCTCCGAACCAAGAGGCTTCACAAGCACAGCATTCCCCTGATCGGTATGCGCCACAGTCCATATTTCCGCTTCAACCAGCATCGCGTTTTTCATTGACATCAACCCAATTCTAAAGAAAAAACAGGAAAAAAGCAAATAAGCCCGCCGCCCCAAATTTGACCAAAAGCCCCCCTCCTGTCAACACAGTAAAACGCCAAAAAACCGGATTATGACAGGCGCGTTATCCGGCCGCCCCAGGCGGCCGGATAACCGGGCTATCCGCTCCAAGTCCTCGGATTTGCCAATGCAAATCCTGTGGGCTTTCCGCTCCTATCCCTCGCGCGCGCACCAGCGGCGAACAGCGAAATTGCCTTCGGCAATTTCGCGTGTGTTACCGTATGCGGTTTTTTGCTCCCGCAAAAAACCGCATTGCGCATAACCCCGGCTGCCGCCTGGTTATACGCACATAATTGCCGCGGGCAATTATGTGCCTAGGAAATTGCCAAAGGCAATTTCCTGGCATAATTCTGAGCTGCCGCTACTTGACATTTTTCCGAAATTATGTTTTAGTTTCTATCAAGGTGATACAATGATTATTAGTGGTACTTCTACAACTTCAACCCATGTTGCGCCTAACACGCGCGTAAGTCCTTATGCC
>JAISAF010000348.1 GCA_031266855.1 Spirochaetales bacterium | reverse complement strand
CCGTCTTCGGGCGCATTGCAGGGGCGCGAAACGCTGCGCACAGCGGAAAACTCCGCGATTTTGCTGTGGCAAAATCGCACACCCGGTGTTGCAGCCAGCGTCCGCGTGTATGCTTTGCATACACGCGGACGCTGCCGCCCCGCTGGTGCGCGCGCCAGGGATAGGAGCGGAAAGCCCACAGGCCCGCCGCAGACGGGCCGAGGACTTGGAGCGGAAAGCCCGGCCCCGGCGCGAAGCGCCGGGGAGGCGCCCAAAATGAGGAGAATAACTTTCTATTCATCGCCGAATTCGAGTTTCGGCTTGTCCCGGAAGTTATAGCCGGACTCGATAATCTCATGGCCCCCCGCGCGCAGAACCGGTTTACGGGAACCCTTATCCGGCGCGTGGAACTCAAGCCTGCCGAAAACAACCGTAACGCCGTGATATATAATTTCTTCGCACACCAGAATACAGCCGCTGTTCGCCACAAGCTGTTCGCGCAGATTCGGCAGCGTGCGGCGCAGCCCGGCGATCTCATCAGAAAGGATTTCCACCTGGCCCTGAGTCTGGAGCCTTGCCTGAATGATCTTCTCATCGTTGCCGTGCCCCTCCTGAACCGCCTTCGCGAACTGGGCCAGCATGGTTTCCGCCGCGTCAAGACCGGCCTCTTTCTCTTCCAGTTTTTTCTGAACCCCGCGGCAGGCAAGAAAAAGATCCGGCTGCGTCGCAACCGTAACATACGTGGGTATCTCGTACAAATTGCCAAGCTTCCTGCACCAGAGGGAACCGCCCACCAGCGCCGTACCGCCAATCAGTTCCGACCTCCTGCCATTGAACACGCAGTTCTTCCATACAGTAATCCGGGAATGCATAATCGCTTCCTCGACAAACAGGTTTCCCCGGCATACTATCCGGGAGCTTTCAATATACTTCGCGAAAAGATTCCCGCCACATTCGACAAGACCATCGTTATTGCCGGTCATACCAGCCTTCAAAAGTACATGGCCCCCCGCCCTGAGCGTCGCCCTGCCCACGCCCCTGCCCACCTGGATATCCCCGCCCGCCTCCACCGTAAAACCATCGGCAACCCCGCCCTTGATAATGACCGACCCATCGAAATGGATATTGCCCGTCTCGTAGTTGACATTCCCGACACACACAACGGGTTCCACACTGATCTCCCCATTTTCCGCAATCTTCACATTACCATCAGCCGCCGCAAAAAGTTTCGTCCGCTCCTCATTCAAAACAGTATTCCCGCCCGCAATCAGGAAAGCCCCCTCACCAGCCGGACGCGCCGGAATAACGATCCCCGTCACAGTCCTGCCATTCACCGCCCGTACAGGCGGAGCAAGCTCCGCAAGCAGATCGCCCTTTTTCCTGTTCTCAATGAAATTCAGCTCCTTCAAATTGATACGCCCAAAATCCATCTCCCGGTACGGCTTCCCCCGGTTCACATTGAAATGATAAACGATTTTACTCCCCTCGCCATGCACAGCCGAAGTACCCCGCGCAATCACCAAAGTCTTCCCGTAATCCTCATACGTCACAAGCCGCGCCACCGCGGAACGATCAATCCCATACACAACATTCCGCCGCCGCAAAGCCTCCTCAATCTCGTCCGCCGTAGGCGCCGCCGCCCCCTTCTTCGGAGGATCCACACTCAGCCGTGCGCTCATAGCAGATTCATCCACACTCACATGAACCACCGCCCGCAAACAATCCCCATCCGGCCACTCCACAAGCGCCGCCTGCTCCCCGCTCGCACTCTCAATCACCCCCCGCAAAGTCTTCGCGCTTACCCGCGGAATACCCAGCAGCCTCATCCGGTTCTCGATATCCTCAAGATACACCGGCCGCCCCTTCCCTTCAGGAGCGCGCACCACAAGCCATGCCCAGCCCCCCTGATAAAACAAGGAAAAACTCCCATCAGAAGAAAAATCACCCGCCATAAAATCAGTGTACCGCGCCCATCCTTTCTTTGACAAGGCGTGCGTTGGGCGCATTCCGGGGGCGCGAAAGCGCCCGCTACAATCCATACTTATCGGAAAGCGACCGTCTTCGGGCGCATTCCACAGGGCGCGGTGAGCGCCCACGATAATAGGTTTCCTATTGGAAACACCCCCGAACGGGGGATGATTGCAGCGGAAATCCTTTTGGCGCAGCCAAAAGATTGAAGCGGAAGGCCCGGTTTTTTGCTCCCGCAAAAAAACCGCACACGGTAGTACACGCGAAATTGCCGAAGGCAATTTCGCTGCCCGCCGCCGGTGCGCGCGCAAGGGATTGGAGGGATGCGAAAGCAGCCACGGCGCGCAGCGCCGGGGCCGGAGCGATAGCGGAGTCCCGGAAAGCCCGGTTTTTGGCGCGCAGCGCCAAAAATGCGCCCAAATGCCCAAATTCTGATATTAAAGTGAAATTATAAAGATAGTAAACAGGCTCCAGAAAATGGAGTGTTTTTAACTTTCCCTCTTCGACTTATTCGACTTCGCGGTAAATTCCGTGAAGCCCGGTTTTTGCCCGCGAAAACTACATCCCTTCCTGAGTAAAAGCGTAAGACAGTTTTTCAAGAATCTTTTTAACCTGTTCCTCGCTTTGCAAACGGAACAGCGACAAAACGGCTTTATCGAACTGATCGAAACTGACAACCTCCTCCTCGTAATTACACAGCATGTTGGCCAGATATACAGCAGACACAACATCCTGCTTTTCCTTAGGAGCGTTATGCGGCTCGTGGTGATACCGTATGGCATTGATAAGAGTCTCAGGAAAATTCCATTTTTCCGCAATCATAGCCCCAATCTGCGAATGATTCAGCCCCACCGACATATCCTCGAAAAGCTCCGTGGGAATCTCTTTCTCATGGGAAAATTTCATGATTTTTTCAATAAGATGCGGATGGACATTGGAAAAAACGATCTTCCCCATATCATGCAGGATACCCCCGACATACACATCGTCAAGAATCTCCTTCTTCCGCAAAAAATTCTTCACAAGATTGTAAGCATAAAAAGCGGTCTTATACGAATGATTCCACAGAGCCTTCACCTTTACATCATCGGTACCACCCAAAATCTTCTGGGTACCATAAGAATACAAAAGATTTTTCAAACCCCGCAGCCCCACCATCTTGACCGCCTCGACAATATTATCCACCTTCTTCGGCAGCATAAACTGAGCCGAGTTCACAGTCTTCAGCAAATCCGCAGTCAAAGCCGGGTCGGTCGACACCTGCCGGGCCATATCAGTAATCTCGCTATCAGGATCGGAAAGCATCTGCTGGAGACGGACAATATTATCCGGGAAATTCGGCAAACTATCGATCTCATCTACGATCTTCCGGCTCAAAGTATGCATATTTTCTATCTTGACATTTGCCATCGGAATAGAAAGCCGGGCAATTGTTTCCCCATTCTTGGCATCGATATCAAACGCGTCCTCATCAAGACCAAGCTTCTTCAACATCAGCACCATAATAACAATACCAAGCCCCGCCCCCTCCGAATCATCAAGAACCGTCGAAAGCGCCTCCTCCAACGAAGAAAACGCCCGCGACCGGGCAATACGGTCATACACCCGTATCTGCTCTTTCTGAGTAATCTCCGCGTTATTACAAACAAACAGATTCAGGTTTTGCCCCCTGACCTGATAAATAACCTTAATATAAAACCCCGCCTTTTTCTGAAGCTCCAGCCAGCGATCAATATCGTCAAGAGTCTCCGCCTTAAAACGCTCCATCCCGGTCTTATACTGCTCATCATCCAGAATATTCAAACCCTTCTCGTGAAAATAAACCCGCTTCGTATTCGCCTTCTTCGCATTCACCGCAAGCTCCCGCAAACAATACGACAACGGATCCTTCAACGCCTCCTGCCCAAGCTCCTTCAAAAAAATCTCCAAAACCTGTTCAAGATAAACTTCCATTTCATGTGGTAACGTATACGTCTTGATTGTAAGCGGAATGGAATTCCGCGCCGCATGGATTACCTTATCCGCATCTACTGCCTGGGGCATCAGCAAAACCGCCTGTTTATAGTATTGAACCTGCTCCCGGAAATTCCCATACAAACATTAATTTTGCGGACAGCCCATCCCTGACTCAACAGGCTTCCCCATCCGAAAACAGACTCGCGTGACATCAACACTTACAACACTAAGATATACTACGAACCATAGAATGTCAAGAGCCATCATCAGCAGCAAAAAGATGGCGCGTTCTTTTGCCCGCCTCCGCGGGCAAAAAAACCGGGCTTTCCGCTCCAAGTCCTCGGAAAGCGCCCATGCGCGCTTTCCTGTGGGCTTTCCGCTACAATCCTTTGCGCGGGCTGTACTAATGATGAATGATGTTTTGCACCAAGGAGCCGGAACCACATTTTCTTTGCTGTTTAAGGATACTATCAGGACCGCCCGGAAACCGGCAGGCCTCCACGGCAGC
>JAISAF010000345.1 GCA_031266855.1 Spirochaetales bacterium | reverse complement strand
GATCTGCCCATGCCATCCGGCAGCCATGAAATGTCAAAAAATAATTTCACTATTAGGAGATACTCAAAATGATGAAACACAGACTGAAAAAAGCGGTGTTTCCGGCGCTCTGCCTTCTGGCGGCGCTGGGAATGATTTTTACGGGGTGTACAAACCCTTCGGGCGGGGATGATGACGGGCCTCCCGTTGTGGCGGTAAGCGGGGTAAGCCTCGATAAATTAACGCTTACCATTGGTGTGGCGGGCGGCCCGGAAACCCTGACCGCAACGGTAACGCCCGGCGACGCCACGAATAAAAGCGTAACGTGGACAAGCAGCAACACGGGCGTAGCCACTGTGAGCAATGGTGTAGTAACGGTTGTGGCGGCTGGTTCGGCAGACATCACTGTTACTACCGAAGACGGCGGATACACGGCCATCTGTGCCGTAACGGTGACGGACTACGGCATAAGTCTGGACCAGTCGGGAACCTATACATTCCCGGCGGCTGATGTGGGTTACGGGGCACAGACCCCCAAGAGCGTAACGGTAAGCAACACAGGGAACCAGGCAACTGGGGAATTGACGGTGGCGCTTTCGGGAACCAACGACAGTTCTTTCAGCTTAAACAAAACGTCGATAAGCATTGCGGTAAGCGGAGACGATAGTTTTACAGTGGTTCCCAACACGGGGCTGGCTGTAGGGACATATACGGCAACGGTAACGGTGAACGGCGGCAACGGCATTTCCGCAGACTTTACGGTGAGCTTTACCGTGCTTCCTGCGTATCCTGCGTATATAATGAAATCTGTTTCCACCGGAACGGTAAGCACAGGAAATACAGGTTCGGGGGATACCGACAACTGGGGAGCAGGAGCCAATTCCGCTTATACAAAACCGTATTCCATAAGCGCCTTTTCTATCGGCAAAACGGAAGTAACCTACGGATTGTGGTACGCGGTACGAACCTGGGCGGAGGGCAACGGGTATACCTTTGCCAATCCCGGAACAGAAGGCAGTGGCGGGACGGCTGGGGCTGCTCCCACAGCAGCCAGTCAGGAGCCTGTAACGGAAATAAGCTGGCGGGATGCGGTGGTGTGGTGTAACGCCTACAGCGAGGCCGCGGGGAGGACGCCGGTGTATAAATATACTGGCGCGGTTCTGCGGGAAAGCGAGGATACCAGTGTCAGTGCCGGAGACGGGAAGGCGGAGAAGGCGGCAGTGGATCCGGCTGCCAATGGGTTCCGTCTGCCAACGGAAGCGGAGTGGGAATACGCGGCGCGGGGCGGGGTTCCAGGTACAGGTACGCCCTGGACCTATACATACGCGGGGAGCAATACAATAGACGGTGTAGCGGTATATGGCGGATCATCTAATGGGGTAAGCTCTACCGCTGTGGTAAAGAGCAAAGCCGCTAACAGCCTGGAGCTGTATGACATGAGCGGGAACGTATGGGAGTGGTGCCAGGGCGAGTGGACTTCGGGCACGTTCCGGGTGGTCCGGGGCGGCAGTTGGAACGGCGGCGCGTCTTTCTGCGCGGTTGCCGGCCGGTACTACGGCTACCCGTACGATCGGGGCAACTTTCTGGGGTTCCGGGTGGTGAGTCCCTGAAGTTCCGCACAAAAGATCAGGGCCTGTCCCGGAGCGGTATTCTTAAAAAAAGTGCCAGGCACGTTTTTGTGTTGCGAAAATTAGCGATTGATTTTATTATGTGGCACTGAAAAACGTACCTGGCACCTTTTTCAGCGTTTACGGCACGGCGCGGAGCGCCGTGCGCTGCCGCTGGGCGGCGCGAGGGATTGTAGCGGAAAGCCCACAGGATTTGCATTGGCAAATCCGAGGACTTGGAGCGGAAAGCCCGGTTTTTGGCGCGAAGCGCCAAAAATGCGCCCGAAGACGGTCGCTTTCCGATAGGTATAGGATTGTAGCGGGCGCTCACGCGCCCCCGGAATGCGCCCATATTCTGAATGGGTTTTTGGACCGGGGCTGAAAGCGCTTCAAAAAGTCGAAAAAAAACTTGATTTATTTCATATTATTGGCTACAGTAATATTAGTGTGTAAAAAAACGGCTTGTACCGGAAACCAGACGAGGAAAACATGGATATCCAATTAAAAGAACTTATCGAAACGATCAAGAAAGAAGGTATCGATTCTGCTGATTCCAGAGGGGCGCAGATTGTCGCGGAGGCGGAGACAAAAGCCAGGGCCATTGTTGCCAGGGCGGAGGAAGACGCGGTTAGGATTCTTGCTGACGCGAAGCGCGAAATCGAGAGGACCGAACAGTCTTCCAAAGAGGCTGTTGTCCAGGCGGGGCGCGACCTTATCCTCGGCCTGGAGAAGCGGATTACCGCGCTTTTTGATGGTGTTATTAAAACCCAGTCCAGCGAGGCGCTTCAGGGCAGGGGGCTGGAAGATGCCGTGGCTGGTCTGGTACGGGCCTGGGCCGCGAAGGGCGGCGCGGGGCTTGAGGTTCTTCTGCCTGCCGAGGAGTTAAAGAAAATCGAGGGTTCCTTGCGGGCAAAACTGAGTGAGGAGCTTAAAAAAGGTCTTGTTTTGAAGCCTGTTCCTCAGATTGAGGCGGGTTTCCGTATTGGCGAATCCGGGGGTTCGGCGCATTACGATTTTACGGCGGAGGGGGTCGCGGAAATCCTGGCGGAATACCTGAATCCCAGGCTTGCGGCAATTATGAAAAGTCTTTCAAAAGGGGTGTAATTCTTGGGCGGCTATTTTTATTCTGTATCATCCCTGCCGCATCTGTCTTTTGACAGTATTTCCACAATGGCGGTGGAGGATTTTCTTTTTCTTTGCCAGAATACACTGAGCGGCGGCGACTGGGCTGTTCTGCGGGAGGCCCGTCTGCGTAGTCCGGCGGATTTGAAAACAGGTAATAAAACGCTTGACGCCTGGTTCGCCGGGGAGCGTTCGATGCGGGCGGAACTGGCAAAGCTGCGCGCGGCGCGCAGGGGCGCCGAGACGGAAAGCTATAACCGTTACGCGGCGTATTCCCAGGGTATTCTGGACGCGGCGCGTAAGGCTTTTGGTGAGGAATCGCCTTCCGAGGCGGAAATAATTATCCTGCGGGCTTTATGGGCGTTTCTTGAGGAACTGGAAATGGGGCATCTTTTCGATGTGGACAAACTCATCGTGTATTACTTGAAAATGCAGCTTCTTGAGTTGAAAAACAGGCGGAACAGGGCGGCGGGGGAAAAAAATTTCTCTGTGCTGTATGAAACTATTGCAAATAAAAATCCTTCCTGGCAAGGATAGCTGGAGAGTGTGATGACTGATACAAAGGGAAAAGTTGTCGGCGTTAATGGCAATATGGTGAGCGTTGGTTTTGAGGGCGTCGTCTCGATGAATGAAGTGGCCTTCATTATTTTGGGGAATAAGAGGCTCAAGGCCGAGGTTATCCGCATCCGTGGCAATACGGCGGAACTCCAGGTCTATGAAATGACCAGGGGTATCGGTATCGGCGATGTTGTGGAGTTTACTGGCGAGCTTCTTTCTGTCCGCCTGGGGCCTGGACTGCTGAAACAGATTTACGATGGTTTGCAGAACCCTCTGCCCAATCTTGCGGAAAAATGCGGGTTCTTCCTGGAAAGGGGGGAATACATATACCCGCTTTCAACTTCCCTTCGCTGGAAGTTTACCCCTTCGGTAAAGCCCGGTGACAGCGTTACGGCTGCCGACACGCTGGGTACGGTGCCCGAAGGTATTTTTGAGCATCATATTATGGTGCCTTTCAATTTTTACGATACCTACACGGTTAAGTCCGTAAAACCCGGGGGCGAATACACGATAGACGAAACCATAGCGGAGCTTGCCGATTCCAGGGGTAAAATCCGGCCTGTAACAATGAGTTTCGAGTGGCCGGTTAAACGGCCTGTTTCCCACTATGTACAAAAGATAAAACCCGGAAAGCCGATGGTTACAAAAAGCCGTATTATCGATACCTTTCTTCCCGTTGCTTTGGGCGGGACCTATTGTATTCCCGGCCCTTTCGGCGCGGGGAAAACCGTTTTGCAGCAGGTAACGAGCCGCAATGCCGAAGTCGATATCGTTATTGTAGCGGCCTGTGGCGAGCGCGCGGGTGAAGTCGTGGAAACCCTGAAGGAGTTTCCCGAACTCAAGGATCCCCGCACGGGGAAGTCCCTTATAGAACGAACCATTATTATCTGTAATACAAGCTCCATGCCGGTGGCGGCCCGCGAAGCTTCGGTGTATACGGCTGTTACGCTGGCTGAATATTACCGTCAGATGGGGCTGAATGTTCTTTTGCTTGCGGATTCCACTTCCCGCTGGGCGCAGGCTATGCGTGAAATGTCCGGCCGTCTTGAGGAAATCCCCGGCGAGGAGGCGTTTCCCGCGTACCTTGAATCGGTTATCGCCAGTTTCTACGAGCGGGCCGGGATTGTTCAATTGAAAAACGGTAAAATCGGTTCGGTAACGATAGGGGGTACGGTAAGCCCCGCGGGGGGTAACTTTGAAGAACCTGTTACCCAGGCCACTCTTAAGGTTGTGGGGGCTTTTCACGGTCTTTCCCGCGAACGGTCGGATGCCCGTAAGTATCCGGCTATCCATCCTCTTGAAAGCTGGAGTAAATACACGGGTATTATCGACAAAAACCAGACCGAATACGGCCGTCAGATTCTTTTTCGGGGAAACGATGTCGCGCAGATGATGAAAGTCGTGGGCGAGGAAGGAACCAGTACCGACGACTACATTCTGTACCAGAAGAGCGAATTTCTTGATTCGATATACCTTCAGCAGAACTCTTTCGATCCTGTGGATTCGGCGGCTTCGGTGGAGAGACAGAAATATGTGTATGGTCTTATTTTCGATGTTCTTGGATCCCAGCTTAATATTCAAACCAAGGAAGATGCCCGCGCGTTTTTCAACGGTCTGCGGCAGAACTTCCTTGACTGGAATGGAACGGGGTGGCAGTCCGAAGAGTTTAAGAAACTGGAAGATACCATTCGCAAACAAATCGCGGACAGGAAAACCGGGTTTGAGCCGGCAGCCGCTGAAATTCTGAAAAATCTGGCGAGTTAGGAGCAGTATCCATGCGGAAAGTTTATAGCAAAATTGAAAGTATAGCAGGAAACGTTATTTCCGTCGTCGCGGAAGATGTCCGCTACGGCGAGCTTGCGGAAATTACTTCTGCCCACGGTAAATCCCTGGCGGAAGTTATTCGCCTGAGTGGTAAAAACGTGTCGCTCCAGGTCTATTCCGGGACCCGTGGTATTTCCACTGGCGATGAAATCCGCTTTCTGGGTCATCCCATGCAGGTTTCCTTTTCGGATGACCTTCTTGGTCGTATTTTTAATGGTTCGGGACGCCCGCGCGACAAGGGCAGCGATTTAACGGAAAACCTTATTGAGATCGGCGGGCCGTCGGTAAACCCGGCAAAGAGGATTATTCCCCGCAATATGGTGCGTACCGGCATACCGATGATAGACCTTTTTAATACTCTGGTTGTGTCCCAGAAGCTGCCGATTTTCTCCGTATCCGGCGAACCTTACAATGAGCTTCTTGCCCGCATCGCTATGCAGGCGGAAGTCGATATAATCATTTTGGGCGGTATGGGTCTCAAGTACGATGACTACCTGTTTTTCAGGGAAACCCTGGAAAACGGCGGGGCGATGAGCCGTTCGATTTTCTTTGTTCATACAGCTTCCGACCCCATTGTTGAGTGCCTCCTGGTTCCCGATATTGCTCTGGCGGTCGCGGAAAAGTTTGCCTTGAATAGTAAACGCGTTCTGGTTCTCCTGACCGATATGACGAACTTCGCCGACGCGATGAAGGAGATCGCCATTACCCAGGAACAGGTTCCTTCCAACCGGGGCTATCCCGGCGACCTGTACAGCCAGCTTGCGTCCCGTTACGAAAAGGCGGTTGACTTTGAGGGCGCGGGTTCCATTACCGTTCTGGGTGTTACGACGATGCCCGGCGATGATGTTACCCACCCTGTGCCGGATAACACGGGCTATATTACCGAAGGTCAGTATTATCTGCGCGGTGGCCGCATCGAGCCTTTCGGTTCCCTGTCGCGTCTGAAACAGCTTGTCAACAAGGATACCCGCGAGGATCACCGCGCCCTGATGGACGGGATGATTAAACTCTACGCGGCGTATAAGGAATCCCTGGAGAAAAAGTCCATGGGTTTCCGTATGTCCGACTGGGACAATAAGCTTTTGAAATACGGCGAGCTGTTCGAGAAGGGGATGATGGACCTTTCCGTAAATATTCCGCTGGAACAGGCATTGGACAACGGCTGGAAGATTTTCGCCGAATGTTTCACAAAAGAAGAAACAAATATGCGGTCCGAGCTTATCAGCAAGTTCTGGCCAAATACCTAAGGGAATGGTTGGTAAAGCATGCCTGCGATAAAGTTCACAAAAAACGAACTGAAAAAACAGAAAGACGCCTTGAAGCGTTTCGAGCGCTATCTGCCGACCCTGCAACTGAAAAAACAGCAGCTTCAGATGGTTATTAGAACCGTGGAGCAGCAGGAACGGGAAAAACGGACGGCACGGGAAGAAGTCCGCGGGAGGATTACCTCGTGGATTGAGCTTTTCGGCGAAGATGCCAATATTGGAAGTCTGGTAAAAATCAGCAAGCTTGAAACAGAAGCCGGGAACATCGCGGGTGTGGATATTCCCGTTTTTAAATCGCTTGTCTACGAAGACATTGCCTATGACCTTTTTGAAACACCCCTGTGGCTTGACGCGGGTCTTGTGGCGTTCAAAAGCCTTATAGCCCTTGATGAGGAACTTGCGATACTCCAGAAGCAGGTGGAACTTTTGAACCAGGAACTGCGGATAACCAGCCAGAGGGTAAACCTTTTCGAGAAGGTGAAGATCCCTGAAACAAAGGACAACATCAGGAAAATCCGTATTTATTTGGGCGATCAGCAGACGGCGGCGGTTGTGCGGGGAAAAATAGCTAAAAAGAAAGTAGTGGAGAAAGCCTCATGATAGTACCTATGAAAAAGGTTTCGCTTGTCATGCTTGAATCCCGCCACCGCCAGGCTCTGGAAGAGCTGCGCGGGACAGGCGTTATGCATGTACAGAGTACGGGAAAATCCAGCGCGGAGCTTGAGGCTGTGCGGGAAAACATCTTTTTGATTGAACGGGCACTCGCGGCTTTTCCTCCTGAGAAAAAAAAGGAAATCCCCCGCGCCTCTTCGGTATCCACGGAAGACACCCTGAAACAGGCGGCAAAAATCGCGGAGCTTGCCGAACGGCGCGCAATCCGTAACGAGGAGGCCGACAGGGTTCTGCGCGAAATTGGTAAATATGAACCCTGGGGAGACTTTGACCCGGAAACCTTGAAACTTTTGAACTCCCGCGGTGTTTTTGTCCGCATGTACGAACTTGACAGAAAGGAAGCGCGGAATTTTAACTTTCCGGGCTTGAAGTATACAATTTTTGAAACCAGGGAAAAGACAGGTTTTATCGCGGTTTCCAAAAACGAGGCGGATTTTCCCTCGGGTACTGACCATGTCCCCATACCCGCGAAAAGCCTTTCCCTGCTCAGGGAAACCCTCAAGGAAAAACAGGACGACGCGCATACCCTGAGCGCTGAAATAAACGGCATGATTTCTTCCAAAGACGCCTTGAGGTCTCTGGTGAAAAAGCTGCGTATTTCCGCGGAATTCGAGCAGGCGGCGGCTGACCTTGCCCATCCTGAAGAAAAACTCGTATATCTTACGGGCTTTGTCCCGGAAACAAAGACCGCCGATTTACGGACAGCCGCCGCGCGGGAAGGCTGGGCCCTTCTGGTCGATGACCCTTCGGATGATGATGTTGTACCCACGCTTCTTCGCAATCCCAAACCCGTGCGCCTTATCAAGCCGGTTATGGACTTCCTGGGGCTTGTGCCCGGATACCGGGAACGGGACATCAGTTTTTTCTTTATTCTGTTTTTCAGTGTGTTTGTCGCGATGATAATCGGCGACGCGGGCTACGCCACACTGTTCCTCGCGGCTTCGGTGTACTTTGGACTGAAAACCCGGAAAAAACTCGGTTACATGCCTGACGCGTTTATCCTCTTTATTGTGATGGGCCTGTGTACCTTTATCTGGGGATCTGTTACCTGCAATTTTTTTGGAATCGGCAAGGTACTCAAGGAGAGCGCCGGTATTGAGCTGACACAGGTGGAGCCTTTCTCCCTTGTGTATATCCCCTGGCTTTCGGAGCAGAAAAACGTCCAGTTTATCTGTTTCGTTCTGGCGCTTGTTCATCTGTGCATCGCGCGGACATGGAATTTTTTCCACGATATCCGCCAGGCGCCCAGGATAAAGGCCTTTGTCCATATAGGATATCTGTGTCTGCTTCTGGGGCTTTTTACCCTTGTTCTGAATATGCTTATTGACAAGGTAAAATTCCCGGTTCCCGGCTGGGCTTATGCCGCCATTGGCGCGGGATATATCTTTGTACTGTTTCTCTCCCAGCAGGAAGGAAATTTCCTGAAAGGTATTTTAATGGGGCTTGCCCAGTTTATTCCTACGACGCTGGGCTGTATTTCGGTTTTTGCCGATATTATTTCCTATGTCCGGCTTTTCGCCGTTGGCCTGGCGGGTCTGGCGATTGCCGAGAGTTTTAATAATATGGCGCAGGGGATTATGTCCGCGGGAGGGGCGTTCATTGTTCCCGGAGTTCTGGTTATCATCCTGGGCCATACCCTGAATATGGGTATGTGCGTTCTGTCGGTTGTTGTCCATGGTGTTCGCTTAAATGTGCTGGAATTCTCTAATCACCTGGGGCTGGAGTGGAGTGGATACGCGTACAGCCCGTTCAGGGAAAAAGAAGAAAACGCACAGGTAAGTTAATCTATAGAATTAATATTTGAACAAGGAGAATATGTTATGCAAAATGCTGGTTTGATCGGTTTGGCGGCTTTTATGGCGCTGGCCGCGGTAGGATCCGGAATAGGAGTTGGAGTGGCGGGTTCATCCGCTATAGGCGCATGGAAGAAGTGTTACATTCAAAACAGGCCGGCGCCCTTTCTCCTTTTTGCCTTTGTCGGCGCTCCTATGACCCAGACCATTTACGGTCTTATTCTGATGAATCAGTTCAGCGCCGCGGTTGGCTCGCTGGATTCCGCTGTTATTCTTGGCGCGGGTATTTTCGGCGGTTTCGCTATGGGCATTTCTGCGTGGTTCCAGGGAGTGGCGGGCGCCGCGGCTTCCGACGCCTTCGCCGAAACGGGAAAAGGCTTTGCCAACTACATTCTCGTTGTAGGTTTGGTAGAAACAGTCGCCCTTTTCGTCATGGTTTTTCTGATGCTGCTTCTGAACAACATGACCGGCGCTTAAAGAAAAAGCAGGATAGCCGCTTTTTCGCGTTCCCCCTCCTATGCGGTACGCGGAACAGGCGGTCTTTCTTTTTTAGCGGAAAAACACACGCTGTATGCAAACAAAAACCGTCCGGGTAGGCGGCCTGTCCATCGGAGGAGATTCCCCCATTACCATCCAGTCAATGTGGAAAAAGCCTCTTACGGGGCTTGACCAGCAGCTTGTCGCGGAGGTAAACGGTCTTGCCGCCATAGGCTGCGATATTCTGCGTTTCGCGGTTCCCGATATGGCAAGCGCCGCTGTTCTTGGAGAGCTTGCCACGCGGGTAAGTATTCCCCTGGTTGCGGACATTCATTTTGACCATAAACTGGCTCTGCGCTGTATGGATTTCCCCGTCGCGAAGATACGCATTAATCCTGGCAATATCGGCGCGAAATGGAAGGTTGAGGAACTTGTCCGCAAGGCTCTGGATAAAAACGTTCCCATCCGCGTTGGGGTAAATCACGGCTCCCTGCCCCGGCATCTCGCGCGGGAAAACGATCCCGCCGCCGCGATGGTGAAGGCAGCCGAAGAGGAAATTGAAACGCTGGAGAGCCTGGGTTTTGGGAATATAGTCATCTCGCTGAAATCCTCCGACACGCAAAGCACGGTGGACGCCAACAGGCTTTTTGCGCGCAGCTTTAACTATCCGCTTCATATAGGTGTTACCGAAGCGGGCCCGCTTATCCCCGGAATTGTACGAAGCACTCTGGCCTTTTCAAGCCTTCTCGCGGAAGGCATAGGAAACACCCTGCGCGTTTCCCTGTCCGACACGCCTGATGCGGAGCTTATAAGCGCGCGGGAAATCCTTTCCGCCCTGGGTCTGCGGAAAAAAGGCATACGGCTGGTAAGCTGCCCACGCTGCGGGCGTTCCGGCTTTGATGTACACGGTTTTCTGTCAAAAACTATGGGGCGGCTTATGACCTTGGATAAGAATCTGACGGTCGCGGTTATGGGCTGTGTGGTAAACGGCCCCGGCGAGGCGCGGCACGCCGACATTGGCATAACAGGAGCGGGCAACAAGGTTATGATTTTCAAGCGCGGGGAACTTGCGCGTACCATCGCGGAAGAAGAGGCCATCGAGGTTTTTTTTGCGGAACTCGCCGCGATGTAGGAAGCGCCACTGCCGTACACCCGGAAAACCGTGATACAGAATTTGGGTGCATTCCGGGGGCGCGATAGCGCTCACTACAATCCTTACCTATCGGAAAGCGACCGTCTTTGGGCGCATTTGCGGCGTAAAACGCCGCAAATGCGCCCAAATTCTTTCGCACCAAAACAAACCCGATAGGCATATATCGGAATTACCGAAGACGGCTTGTAGCGCCTAATGAAACTTTATATGCGGGGGGCGGTTTCCGGTTTAACAGGTTTTCCGTCCTTATAAACAATAAAATACAGGCTCGATTTTCCCTCATAGGGATTGATGCCCATCGTAGCGAGTTTCTGTCCCTTGCGTATCGTCTCGCCGTAGGACACTAAAATATCATCGTTCCCGGCGTATACATAAATATACCCCTGATCCGACTGGACAAACACGACCTGCCCGAAACCGCGATACGGACCAACCCAGACCACCCTGCCGGAAGCAACGGCCAGAATCCCGTCTCCCGGTTTCCCTTCAAAGGAAAGTCCTGTCAGCTTTCCATCAAGGTTTTTCCGTGTTCCCGGATGAGGCCAGAACGCGTCCGTACCCCCCGGCGGAACGCCGCGCGATTCGGCTGGGCGCTGATTTCCCGCGGAAGGCGCAGCGGGCGGGGCGTCCCTGGTTTTCGGCACGGAAAGCAGGTCGCCCGGTTTAATAAGGCTCTCCGGCGATAAATTGTTCAGCGTCAGAAGCACAGGCACATCGCAGCCGAACCTCCGCGCTATGGCGTACAGCGTATCACCCTTGCGAACCTCATACATATCAGGCAGGATAAGCCGCGTCCCGGGCCGCAGCCTGCCAGGGTCCTCAATCCTGTTGACTTTCATCAGCGTCTCCGCGGAAGTTCCATATCTGCGGGCAATACCATAGAAAGTCTCCCCATCCTGTACGATGTGGGTAATATCCTCGCCGGCGCAAAAAAAAGCTATCCCGAAAAGAATACAGGCGGCGATAATGCGTGTCGGATGAAACATATACTTATATTTTCGGCGCGCGGGGGAGGGGAATTTACCGCTGTTTCCCGCCACTGTTTTGGGCGCATTTTTGTGCCGCCTTTGAAGGCGGCACAAAAACCGGGCTATCCGTTCCAATTCCTCGGAAAGCGCCGAAGGCGCTTTCCTGCGGGATTTCCACTTCTATCCCTTGCGCGCGCACCAGCGGCTAAGTGAGGCCGTAAAACCATGCCCGCAAAATCGCTTTCGCGATTTTGCGACCAGCCCCCGCCCAGCGTAGGCTCTGCCTGCGCCGGATTAGAAGCAAGGCTCCTGCCTTGCAATTGTCAGCGGCAGCTTGAGAACCAGGCAACACACATAATTGCCGTCGGCAATTATGCGCCCACAACCAGCCGGTCGCAATTTTTCTGGGAAAAAATTGTGTTGTTTGCCACCAAGCGCAGCGCGTTACGCGCTGTGCATGTCTTTATCACCACCGGCTGCCGCCACCACGGGCTAAGTTATGCCGTAAAACCATGCCCGCAAAATCGCTTTCGCGATTTTGTGACCAGCCCCGGAAAGCCTGTTATCGCAAAAACTCTTCCTGTTCCAGGGATACCGCGAT
>JAISAF010000311.1 GCA_031266855.1 Spirochaetales bacterium | reverse complement strand
TACTGTCCCGGCTTTTCAGCAAAGAATGCGTTTACCAGTTCCTTGCTTTCATTTGCCCGAAGGGAAATCCTTTCATGGTCGCCCTGATTCCTGCTGGTTCCGGCCTGATAAAAATATACATCGAAATCGGCGCGGCCGCCTGTTTTATTCATAAGGGTAAAATGCAGGCCGCTTTCCATCGCCAGTTCGATGTCGTCCGTGCTTTTTTCGGGTTTGGCTGTAAGGGTAAGAAGGATCTCCGAAACAGGTTTATCCACAAGGGCCGCGCGTATACTGATGCCGTCCCGCACGCCCGGCGCGGCGAGTTCCCCGCCGGAAAAAAGCGTCCGGTACCCGGCAATTTTTGGTTTGTACCATTTATCATCCAGCGAGGTAATAGCCATACCCTTATTCTCCGATACGGCGTGAATCATATTCTTTGAGTCCAGAACCAGCGCCACATGGCTTATAACGCCCCAGCCGCCAATATCAAAATACACAATATCACCAGGCTGGATACGGTCCCGGCTGACGGCCCTGCCTGCCACCGCAAGCGTTTTTGAGGTACGGGGCAACTTGACGCCCGCGCCCTCTTTGTAAGCCTGACCAACAAAACCGGAACAATCGAAAGCCCTCGGCGGATTCTGGGCGCCGTAGATATAGCGCGCTCCCAGGTATTTCCGGGCAGTGGCGACAATTTTCCCGCGAATCCCGGCTTCCTTCGCGGCAGCGGCTTCCGCCGCCACTATTCCGGCATCCGGGGCGGCTACCGGCGGCTGCGGGCTTGAAACCGGCTGAACAGGAATCTGCCGCTGTTCTTCAGGAGCCGGGGCGGCGCCAGTTCGAGTATAGGTATACTGTTTTTTTCTCCCCTCGCTGTCAACAAACGAAGAAACCAGGGACGCTCCGGCCGGTTTCTGAAAAGTTTCCCGGTACCAGAAATTATCAGAAGGAAATTTGAAATATATTTCGTATGACGAATTTGTTACTTTCTGGGAAAATATCAAATTCCCGCCGTTAATCAGGGAAATCAGGCTGCTGCCGTCCCATATAATATCTGCGGCATTTACTTCGAGTGAAAACACCTGGCTACCATCCATGTTCTGCCATTTACCCAGCACCCATGCCGGCGGGCGGATTTCACTGCTCTCCTGGGCAGATGCCTGATACAGCATTCCAAGAAAAATCAGGAAAATGTAAAACGTTTTTTTCATAATGCGTACTCTCCTGACTGTTTTTATAACCCGGTTTCTCATATAAAAACAAGGGGGTATCCGCCAGGTTTTGAAAGGGATTTTTACCGCGAAGCCGAATAAGTTAAACAAGCATTTTGTCTTCTTCTGTTTGGGCGTGATCGGTATGGATTGTCGTGGGCGCTACCTGCGCCCCCGGAATTCTCTTGCGCAGCGGCAGCTCAGAACCAAGGCCCCGGAATTGCCGTGAGGCAATTCCGGGAGCGGCTAATTGCCTTTGGCAATTAGCCGCTCGCAACCATGCGGTCGCAATTTTGTCGGACAAAATTGCGTGATCTGCCACCAGGCATGAAGCGAAGCGGAGTGCACGTCTTTATCACCAACCGGCTGCCGTCCCCACGGGCTTTTTGCGCTTCGCTGTCCCGGGAATACCATAATCCCCTTTACTCTTCACTTCTTTTACTTTTTTGACTTCGCGGTAATTTTTTTCAAAGCATGCAGCCCTTAAAAGTATATAGACACAAGGTTTGGAATAATATAAAATAATGATTATGGAAATGAATAATTTTCATAATCAACCGTTACAGGTCCCGGACGGCTGGATAACAGTGTATAATGAATTTCCTGATATAGACCCGGCAAAAATAAAAGACAATACAGATATTTTATGGGATAATTTTACAGAAGATTTACTTCCAATAAAAAACGAACATAAAAACATTATTCTTGACTTGGGCTGGTATCCTGAAATGAATCCAAACGGCAATTATTGTATAAAATTGATAAAAGATAATACTTGGGAAAAACCGTTAATAACTATAAATAATAAAAGCAAGGACGAAATTGTAAAAATTATCGAAGACATTTTATTAAACAATGTATAAAATAATGGAGTACGGGAAAATAGCGTATAACGAGGCCGGTATACGCTTCGTCCCCTCCTTGCGGGCTAAACTTGACCCACAATTCGAGAGATGATTATACTTATATACCGCAAAGAAAAATTTACCGTTAAATCGAATAAGAAAAAATAACAAGAAACTTTGAGAAAACCCAATTCTCTTACTTTTTTTGACTTCGTGGTTATTTATACTTCTTTGTGTTGAGTCTTTACAAGGACTATTGGTTATTCTCCGCCGCGTGTCCCTGTCAGGAAGGCCACGCAGCTTTTCCATGCAAGGGTTTTCCCCCTTACCGCGCTTTGCAGCCAGGCTTTGAGGGTTTCCAGCCCGGAAGCATCAAGGCGGGACCGCAGCAGCGCGGCGTAACCCGAAGGGGCCTGTTTTTGGGAGCTTTCTTCGGGAGCGGAGAACAGGGAACCGAACCAGGCGGTGATATTCTGCGGCGAAACAAGGCGCTGCTCATCGTAATATTCGCAGGTAAGCCGAGTCCCGGCCAGGCCCGCTTCCGCCGCGGCCTTTTCCAAAGCCGCGGGACCCCAGGTCAGGGTATCGTTTTCCGCGCAGAGGTATAGCTCCTCCTCGGCGGCGAGGAGCTTTTCGCGCAGGGCCGCGGGCAGCGCTGAAGTATCCGCGGCTGTAAAAAACCGCGTCCCAAGGGAGGGTACGGTTTCAGCCAGAACCAGTCTGCCGCCAGGCGCCAGTAAACCCATACACCCGCGGATAATTCCCGCCTGACCGGCTGAGCGTGTTAAAAGGTTTCGCCCGATAAGCGCATCAAAGGGCGGCAGCCCTTCAAGCGCGGCGTTTTCTCCGTTAGCCTGTTTGATCCCATTTTCACAAAGTTCGCCATGAATTACTACGGGCCGCTCAATTTCCGGCAAACTTTCTATATATGAGCTTACAATATCGCAGTCCCGTTTTTTCGGCAGAACCGCCCAAACCCCGCCTTCGGGGGCTTTGCGCAGGGCTTCCCACACAAGAAGGCCGCTGCCGGAATCCGCGGCAAGTACGCGATCGTGCCGCCTGATGTGCGCACAGGCGAAAATTGTATCGCGTATAGCCTCAAGCGCCCTGCCGCGTCCGCTTCCGGCTCTGGCAAGCCATTCATCCGACCCGCCCGCGCGGGGCGAATAGGTTAAAACCTCTTCCGGGGTTTCCAGTACCGCCTCAAGCTGCGCCTCCCTGCGGCGCAGTACTCCGTCATGAATCCCGGCCTCGTAGCCGGTATTCCCCGGCATATAAAAAACCCTGCCACGCATCCGGGCGGGAAGGTATGCCTGGGCAACCCAGTGGTCGCGGTAGGCGTGCGGATACATATACCCTTCGCCATGACCAAAACCTTCCTTGTCGCGGTTTGCGTCTTTCAGGTGCGAAGGCACATCCTGAAAGCCTTCCCGGTCTACAGCGGCAAGCGCGTCAAAATAACCCATCGAGGAATTGGACTTTGGGCAGGTGGAAAGATACACAGCAGCCTGCGTTAAATGAAACTGGCCTTCGGGCATACCGACGCGGTCAAAGGCGCGGGCCGCGGATTCCACCACGACAAGGGCCTGGGGATCGGCAAGGCCGACATCCTCGCTGGCAAGGATAATCATGCGGCGAAAAAGAAAATGCGGATCCTCCCCCGCGCGTATCATCCGGGCCATCCAGTACAGGGCCGCGTCCGGATCCGAACCGCGCAGGGATTTTATAAAAGCGGAAATAGTGTCGTAGTGATAGTCGCCTTCCTTATCGTACAGAACGGCCCGCCTTTGGATAGATTCCTCGGCTGTGGCAAGGTCAATGACAATTTCCTCATCCGGCGGGGGCGGAAACCTGCCAGGCGTTGTTTCCACGGCAAGTTCAATAGCGCCTAACAGGGAACGGGCGTCCCCGTCAGCGACATCGATAAGGTGCGAAAGGGCATCGCCGGTCAGGGTAATTTTGTAACGCCCGTATCCCCGGAGGGGATCGCTCAAAGCCCGCCGGGCTATACGGCGCAAGTCGTCTGAGTCGAGGGCTTTGAGCTGGAAAACCCGGCTGCGCGAAACAAGGGCGGAGTTGACTTCAAAAAACGGATTTTCCGTTGTCGCGCCGATAAGAATGATTGTGCCGTTCTCGACCCAGGGAAGCAGGGCATCCTGCTGGGCCTTGTTCCAGCGGTGGACTTCGTCAACAAAAAGAATAGTCCGCCTGTCGTACAGGTCGCGGTCGCTTTTGGCTTTGTCTACCGCCTCGCGTATTTCCTTGACGCCGGAAAGAACCGCGTTGACAGACACGAAGTTTGCCGCCGTTGTATTAGCGATAACGCGCGCCAGGGTTGTTTTGCCTGTTCCCGGAGGCCCCGCAAAAATCAGGGAAGAAAGCCTGTCCGCCTGAATCGCCCGCCGCAGAAGCCTGCCTTCGCCCAGAATATGATCCTGCCCCACGAAGTCATCGATGGTTTGGGGCCGCATCCTGGCAGCAAGGGGTTCACGGGACATATCGCGGGCGGAAGAAAAAAGGCTTTCGCCTTCTGGATGCTGATTTTTCGAGGACATACAAATAAGCATATCCGGGAGGCCGCTTGAAAATCAAGAAGGTACACAGGCAGGATCGCAGAGTTTCCGCGTTTACTTTTTCTGATCAAAAATGGCACATTTTTTGCGGTTTGGGAATTTGCGCCGCAAATTCCCTGACCGCAAAAAACCGGGCTTTCCGGGGGTTCCGCCGCTTACGCGGCCGCTTCGCGCCCCTACAATCCCTTGTGCCGCCCAGCGGCTAACTAAGCCGTAAACGAACTCCGGTTATGCGCAATTTACCTCAGTAAATTGCGCATAACCGATCTCTATACTAAAAATCCGGGTTGTCCGCGCATAATTGCCGCTGGCAATTATGCGGCCTGGTTCTAAAGCCGCAAGCGTGACCGCGGGCTTAAAGCGTGGTGGCGGCAGGACTTAAAGAAATTTTTACCACAAAGTCGAAGAAGTCAAAAAAGTAGAAGGAAAAGTATCATTTGATACTCCTTTTATTCAATTTATTCGACTTCGTGGTTTAAAAATTCTCTGGGTCATGAATAGAGCCAGGACACGGGAAAAGGAGAAAACCACAAGGCACCGCGACTTAAAAACCACTGTGCAAACAGGTGGATAAAAAAGGTATGCGAAGTTGGGGTATAACAGACGTAGCGCATAACAGCATGCGGATGGGTTAGTTGCAAGCCTGTGTATGCAAAACATACACAGGCTTGTTGTCCGCCGCTGGGCGCGCGCAAGGGATTGCAGTGGAAAGCCCACAGGATTTGCATTGGCAAATCCGAGGACTTGGAGCGGAAAGCCCGGTCCGCGCCGGACGGAAGTCCGGCGCGGATGCGCCCATTAGGCGAAATCAGGTTTTTGAAATGATTTAGCCTTCTTCCTTCCAGAAGCGTTCGGTTACGATTTTATCTTCGGTGTAGAAATTGATGACCGCTTTTCCTTGGGCCTTGATGTCGGCGAGTTGGGAATTTTTCATACCGCCGAAAGGCAGATAGGCAACGGGAGCGGGAATGCCTACGTTGATGCCGATCATTCCCGCGTTTGCTTCAACCTTAAACTTGCGGCCATAATAGCCGTTCTGGGTGTAAATCGAGGCGCCGTTTCCGTACTGATGATCATTGATAATTTTGATCGCTTCGTCCAGGGAGTTCACTTTCATAATGGATACGACGGGTCCGAAAATCTCGGTAGTGTGAATTTTCATGCCGGGTTTTACATCGGCAAAAACCGTGGTTCCAACGAAGTGCCCTTTCTCATAGCCGGGAACCACAAGGCCACGGCCGTCCAGAAGAAGTTTCGCCCCTTCCTTGAGGCCGGTGTCAATCATATCGAGGATGAACTGCTTTGCCTTCGCGGAGATGACTGGCCCCATAACCATTTCTTCGTTTGCGACTTTGGGATCCAGCGGGTTAGTCGTAATAACTTCTTTCGAGGCTTTGACGAACTCATCGCAAATCTTTTTGTAGATTTCATCTCCCACGCATACGATGACGGAGGCTGCCATACACCGCTGGCCGGCGCAGCCGTAGCAGGAGGTAATCATGTTGCGGATGGTATCGCTAACGCGCGCGTCGGGCATAACGATAAGATGGTTTTTCGCTCCGCCCATTGCCTGAAAACGCTTGCCGTGTTCTCCGCATTTTTTGGCTACTTCGTAGCAGGTTTTTGTGGAGCCTACGAGGGAGACGCCCCGCACATGGGGGTGTTCCATGAAAGCGTCGGCGACAACCCTGTCTCCGTTGAGCAGCGTGAACACTCCGGGGGGCAGCCCTATCTGGTCGATAAATTCGGTAATCAGGTTCATTGTGCAGGGAACCTGCTTTGAGGCTTTTACTACAAAAGTATTGCCTGTGGCGAGCGCGTAGGGCAAAAACCAGAATGGTACCATCGCGGGGAAGTTAAAGGGAGCGATCATTCCGAAAACGCCCAGGGGCAGACGGATTACTTCGCCGTCAATATCGAAAGAACAGCCAATCAGTTTGTCGCCCTGTTGCAGAACGGGCATACCGCAGGCCACTTCGATATTCTCGAAGATGCGTTTCAGTTCCGCTCTCGCGTCGGGCAGGGACTTTCCCATTTCCTCGACCAGGACGCGGCTGACTTTCTCTTCGTTCTCCTGCAAAAGGGAGAGAAGTTTGAACAGGGGCGCGACTCTGCGCGCCACAGGCACATTTTTCCAGGACAGGTACGCCGCGTGGGCCGCGTCAATGGCTTTATCAACTTCCGCGCGGCTTGTCAGGGGGGACTGGGCAATAATCTCGCCGGTAGAGGGATTCTCCACGTCGATATAGGATGCTCCCGCGGGATCCACCCATTTGCCGTTTACGTAGTTTTTGAGTTT
>JAISAF010000241.1 GCA_031266855.1 Spirochaetales bacterium | reverse complement strand
GCCTCTATACAGTAATTTAATATTCCAGCCAGATTTTCTTTCGTGTCGTTTATGAACGGAAGCAGCGGGCTTAACCATACTATTGTCTGAATGTTATTGTCCCGCATTGTTTTTAATGTATCAAACCGTTCTTTTGTTGTGGAGACATGCGGTTCAACTATCGCGCATAATTTTTCATCAAATGTTGTGAGGGTTGTCGCCACGATACATTTCGCTTTATTGTTAATTTTTATTAGTACATCAAGATCCCGTACTATTAAGTTTGATTTTGTCTGGATTGCCAGTCCGAAACCATACTTTTCTATAATTTCCAGACAGGCTCTTATATTGTGTAAATTTTCGATGAAGGGAATATACGGATCGCTCATCGCGCCGGTGCCAATCATGCATTTTTTACGTTTTGTTTTCAGTTTTTGTTCCAATAATTCAGGGGCGTTGATTTTAATTTCCACATCTTCAAACTCATGGTTCATATTGTAGCATTTACTTCTCGCGTCGCAGTAGATACATCCGTGAATACAGCCGCGGCTGATATTCATTCCATTTTTTGGGGACAGGATACCTTTTACTTCCTTCAAGTGCATATTTATTTCATACACCATATTTTATAAATTTGCTATGGGAGATAGCTTAAAAAAATCGCCACAAAGCCGAAGGAGTCGAATAAATTCCCATTTCCATATTTTTTTGTCTCCTCTTTCGGCTTCTTCGGCTTGGCGGTAAAAATTCTGATTTTTTATACGCTGGCCCTGTCAACCGCTGGGCGCGCGCAAGGGATTGAAGCGGAAAGCCCACAGGATTTGCATTGGCAAATCCGAGGACTTGGAGCGGAAAGCCCGGTTTTTTTGTCCGTCTTCGGGCAAAAAAATGCGTCCGGAATATGGATGTATGTTTATCCTCTTAATAATTAATTCTGTAAAAAAGTGGAAAAACGTGATACCATCTGCGGTATGAAAACGGAGGCGCGTTCTTTGTGGGTTTTCTTTTTCCCTAGGGGACTGGAATTCAGGGCGAGGCTGTTTAATGTGCTGGCGGCCGCGGGGACTCTTATTAGTATATGTGCCGCTTTTATGAACTGGTTTATCCGCGCGGGGATTTGGGATGTTATGGCAAGCGGGTTCTGCGTTCTACTTGCGCTGGCGCTGCTGATTTATTCCAACAGGACGGGGCGTTACCGGCTTTGCTATATTATTACTGTTACGGTGGTTTTTCTTGTTCTTTTTCCGTTTTTCTTTTTTTCCGCCGGGGGATACCACAGCGGCATGCCGAGTTTTTTTGTTTTCGCTTTGGTTTTTACGGTGTTTATGCTGGAGGGGAAAACCGCTCTGGTTATGACGGGTCTGGAAGCGGTGGTTTATACGGGTATATGCCTGTATGCGTGGAAAAAGCCCGGCGCGGTGGATTTTTTTGTCGCTGAGGGGGCGCTGGTAAGCGACGTTATTTTTTGTTTTATGGCTGCGGGTATGGCGCTGGGAGTAACGATGTTTATTCAACTGCGGATGTACAGGCAGCGGCAAAGGGAGCTTGAGGAGGCCAGGACGGAGGCACTGCGCTTGAGCCGGGTTAAATCCAGTTTTCTGGCTAATATGAGCCATGAGATACGGACGCCTGTCAATGTAATTCTGGGGATGAATGAAATGGTTCTGCGGGAAAGAGAGCTGTTGCCTGGGGATGGCGGAGATCAGATTGCCAATTATGCTTTGAGTATACAAATCGCGGGAAAGACACTGCTGGAACTTATCAATAATATTCTTGACATAGCAAAGATTGAATCGGGTAAAACGGAAGTTTTGGAAGAAGAATACAGTATGGAGGATTTAATACGGGAGCTTTCCCTTATCGGATCGGAACGGGCTGGAAAGAAGGGGCTGCGTTTTGTTTGCGAGGCAGATACCGCTTTGCCCGGGAAACTGTATGGGGACTTTATTCATTTGAAACAGGTGGCGCATAACTTTTTAAGTAACGCGGTAAAATATACGGAGCGGGGTTCGGTTATTCTGCGGATAAGCGGATGCCGGGAAGGAATGGGCGGCGGGGATGAAACAGGGGAGCCTTCGCCGCGGGCCTTTCTGCTGCGTATCGCTGTTGAGGATACCGGCGTTGGTATTAAAGAGGAACACCGGGGAATGCTCTTTGAAGCCTTTACCCGTATTGACGCGTGCGCCCACCGGAGCATTGAGGGGACGGGGCTGGGGCTGGCGATTGCCGGAGAACTGGCGCAGCTTATGGGTGGAAGGATTACCGTGGAAAGCGCGTGGGGAAAGGGCAGCGTGTTTACCCTGGAGGTTCCGCAGGGGATACCGCGTGGTGAATCTTTGGGAGGTGATTACGCGGGTCCCGCCGGAAGCGCAGGAAGGGGAAAGAGGGAAGGCTCCTCTTTTACGGCGCCGGGAGGCCGCGTTTTGGTGGTGGACGACAGCTGGGAGAATTTACAGGTTTTAAGTTTCCTTTTGTGCCGTACCCTGCTGGCGGTGGATACGGTATCAAGCGGCTTTGAATGTCTGGAAGCGGTGAAGAAAAAAAACTACCACGTGATTCTTATGGATTACCGTATGCCCGGTATGAACGGGATAGAAACATTCAGGCGGCTCCGGGAAGGGAACAGGAATTTTTCGGTTCCGGTGATCGCCCTTACCGCGGATGCTTTGCGGGAAACAGAGCGGCATTTTTTGGAGGAGGGTTTTAGCGCATGCCTTACCAAGCCCATTATGTGGCGGGAACTTGAGGAGCGCCTGTGCGGACTGCTTCCGGCGGAACTGGTTGTAACCGCTGGTTTTGAGGAAGCACCGGATTCGGCGCCGGATTGGAAGGCGGATTTTCCGGCGAAGGAAAAACAGGAACGCCGCGCTATGATGGAAGATGTCAGAGAGGGGCTGCCGGGGAATCTTGCCGCCTGGGGAGTGCTGCCGGAGGAGGGGCTACGTTACCTTAGTCCTGAAACCGGACTTTCGCAGTACAAAAAGCTGGCTGGATTTTTTACGGAAAATTATCAGGCCGCCCGGCAGGAAACCGCCGGCTTTGTGGCCCGGAAAAACTGGGAGGGCTTGAGTTTCTCCGTTCATTCCCTGAAAAGCACGGCCGGGGCCGTGGGCGCCCTTGATCTTCAGGCCACGGCGGCCCGGATGGAAAAATACTGCATGGCGAAAGACGGAGATTATATTGAGACCGCCATGCCTCTGCTCCTGCTTGAATGGGAACGGGCCTGCCGGGGCCTTGAGGGTTTTATACGAGGGATGAATGAAACAGGCGGCGCGGGAAAGGCTGTTCCCCGGCGGGAAGCGCGGGAGGCTTCCACTGTTTCAGGCGGTGACGGCATGGAAACGCTGCTGCGCTATATCCGGGGCAACAGGTTTAGTGAAGCGGAGGAAACCCTGAACCGGCTTCTGGCTTCCGTTTCCAGCGGGGCGGAGCGGCGGAAGCTCATGGCGGTTCAGGAAAAGATTAAGGCCCTCGATTTTGAACAGGCGGAAAGGCTGCTTGTGGGGGAATGAGGGAGAGGGCGATAAAGGAGTTATTCGGAACCCAGGTTTTAAACGTATACTTTTAATGGTATATATTTTTCCATTGCCTTAAAATGTTTGTCCTTTGTTATCAGAGCCTTTCCCAAAACCCTCTGGCTAAAGGACGAAATACTGAATCATCCGCAGAGCAGCGAGGCAAACGACAGCGATCAGTACTACAAACGAAACTTTTGCAGGCCCCTTTACATACAGTTTCCGGGGAAGAAACCAGTCTTTTAATATGCTGTTTGCCCGTTCTACTTCCGTCCTCAGCTTAAACCGTTCCTTCTTCACGGGATCAAGCGGCGGTCGTGTTTCACTCCCCCGGTTGTTTGGATCGATTAACGGTATCCGTTCCCGGCTCCTGATGAAACCATCAATAACACTACTATCATACGCCACATCCATCAAACTGTAACAGGAAAATATCCCCCCCCGGTCATCTTTTCCAGTGGTATCGCAAGCTGGCTGGCTGTCATACACGGTTGCCCCACTCACAAACGCGCCTAACGGAAATCTACAGTCACTGACATCAAGATGCAGTTTATATCCCGTCCAGAACTGGATGTTCCCATGCCTGTTCTTCCTGTAGCCGTGAACGCATGAAGTATTTATGTTTTTTAATGATTCCTCGGTCGTCTCATGTATTTGCTTCCCGATGACCGTTTCTTCTTTGGGAGATCGGTTTTCCCCCTTCTTCGGCCTCTCGCACCGTTTTTTTTCCGTTTTCTCTTTCTTTTCCAACTTTTCCCGCGCCTCTACCGCCGTTGAATCCCGGCTTACATGATACACCACCTTCCCCTCATGCGCCTCTTTCACCAGCTTGTCCAGTGTCTCACTCATGATGACCGTTTCCGATAATTCAGCGAAGTTCCGCAAAAATGTTGATTTGCCGGGTATCGTGTCAAATCCGCGTAACAGCCGTAAGTTCGGTTCCCCGCTCAGCCGTTGTATCAATTCTGTAGTGGTGTCTATCTTAAAAAAACATTTCGTCCAGACATTCCATATAAAAGGCTGGTAGGGATACGGTTTTCTTCCGGTTCCCGCATAACCCTGACAAAAAGCGACAAAGCCGCTTCCATAAAAACGCAGAATATGCAGAAATGTCTTAAAGCCTGTTCAAAATCTTTATAATTTTGTTTCAATATCAGAATTTGGGCGCATTTTTTGCGGCCATGCCGCAAAAAACCGGGCTTTCCGGGACTCCGCTATCGCTCCGGCCACAGCGCGGAGCGCTGTGGCTGCTGCGCATCCCTCCAATCCCTTGCGCGGCCCAGGGGTTTTCAAGATATTG
>JAISAF010000221.1 GCA_031266855.1 Spirochaetales bacterium | reverse complement strand
TTATATGAGATGTTTTGTTTTACCGAATAGAGAAACAATATTATGGCATTATAACGGAAGCGGCATATTATTGTGGGACGAAAGTAATTTTGATATTTGGGACCGGCATGGTCAGAAAGGTGTTTGCAGAATAATTCTATTGAATGGAGAACTAAAAAACTGAAAATGCCTGATACTTCGTATAACGAAGCTGTCGCAAAGTCTGTTTTCAGGCCGCCGCCAGCGGGCAGGGGACGGTTGTGCGCAGCGCTTCGCGCCGCGCACGGCGGGCTATCCGCCGTTAATCATCCTCCCACACTTCCCACTTGAACCCGGCGTCGGGGCTGCCGCTCGTCATGGTCTTGGAGCCGGATAAGACTTTAATTACCGAATTCCATCCCTTTTTTAAGGTCAGATTTACAACTTCGCCCTCGCTGGTTGTTCCATATATATGAGCGTCTTTATCCGCGTATGTATAGACTATTACCGCGTCGACAGTTGCGCCGTTTCTTTTTATGTTTCTTAACTCCCCGTCGTCAACTATGAAGGAAGGCAGCATAACAACCCTTACATTTTGAGGATCGGCTGTAATTTCAGGCTCTGTTCCACCACCAACCTCACTCCATTGAGTAAAGGCAGGAAGATTCAGGGTAAGATTTCCGTTAGTGTCGATACTTCCGAGAGTCAGGGCAGCATAGCTGGCGCCGGTATCACTGCTGGAAGACGCCCGTATTGTTTGCACTGAGCTGGGCCTATACTCGCTGCCATCGTCGCCGTATACCTGCTTTCCCGTTATCGAGATCTGTTCCTCCGGGGATGGGCTATCGTCATCGTCGCTGGAATCGCAGCCCCAGAAAACGCATAACGCTATCAATGCCAGGCCAGCGGCAAAAACCATCGTATAATTCTTTTTCATGTAACATACTCCTTACATCAGGCGGCCCGGCCCTGAAAAAACACAGGGCCGCGCATATTTTTTAAAAAGCTTCGCCACGGTCTGCCAACGGCATTCCTTTTTTCTTTTTTTTTGAGACGAAGCGTAAATTTTTCTACGGAAAAGAAAATAAAAAAGCACTTTTTATGGGCCGTTTACAAAGCGGCGTGTACAGTACAGGGGAAAGCGCGCATGTTTTGGAGAATATAATTGCGCGCGAAAAGAATTTTTTAAAAGAAGCGATTTACTTTTTTGGTTTTTGTTTATAAGTGCGTTATTCGTACATAAATGGGGGGGGGGATGCTTATAGCATAAGGATTTACGCGCGTGTTATGCGCAATAGAAGGTAACGCTGTAAAAACACTGGGAATAATCATTTCATGTTATCCTGCCAGAGAGTAAAACACAATTGCGGAAAAATGTCAAGTGGGAATTTTAAAAAATAGAGCTGTTTAGAAACCTCAGTTTCTAAACAGCTTAGGGAACGGTTTTAATATAAAAACAGCCGAATTTGCCGCCATCTTGCGGCAAATTCGCCAGACTTGTGAGAGAACCGGAAGGTTATCGAACAAGTCTAATTGCCAAAGGCAATTGATTACTTGCGTATAACCAGGCGGCCGGTGTTATACGTCATACGTTTTTTGCCGGGCAAAAAACGTATGTGGCGGGATATGCCGCCACCTGCTGCCGCTGGGCGTGCGCCAGGGATTGAAGCGGAAATCCTTTTGGCGCAGCCAAAAGATTGAAGCGGAAAGCCCGGTTTGCGGCGTTTTACGCCGCAAAGGCGCCCGAATTCCGAATTATAAATGAATTTTTGAACAGGCTCTTAGACTTCTCCGGCTTCGTGATTAAAAAATTCTGTAGCCAGGTTCAGGATGCGGGAACGCGTCGCCTTGACTGCCGCCGCGTTCAAAAGGTATAGTGGCGCATGACGCTTATTGAACCCAAAATCCTGAAAGGTTTCCGCGATTTTCTGCCGGCAGTGGAAACCGGACGCAAACATGTGCAGGCGGTTCTGGAAAAAACTTTTGAAAGTTTCGGTTTTGCTCCTATTGATACGCCGGTTCTGGAATATACGGAAGTCCTTCTGGGCAAGGGGGGCGGCGAGACGGACAAGCAGCTTTACCGTTTCCGCGATAACGGGGACCGGGATGTCGCTATGAGGTTCGACCTGACAGTTCCCTTCGCGCGGTTTATGGCCGCGCATTTTCATGATTTGTATCTGCCTTTCAAGCGCTATCATATCGCCAAGGTGTTTCGGGGCGAAAACTCCCAACGGGGGCGCTACCGGGAGTTTACCCAGTGCGACTTTGACAGCGTGGGCGCGGACTGCGCTGGCGCGGATTTTGAAATTCTGCTTTTGATGCGCCAGTCCTTTATGAACCTCGGCATACAGAACGTAAAGATACACCTGTCGCACCGGGGCGTTTTTAACCGCGCGATAGAAGCGCTTGGCGTGGAAAGTTCCGCCGTGGATATTCTGCGCGCCGTGGATAAAATAAAAAAGACCGGGGAAAAAGAGGTGCTTGCGTCTCTTGAGGAACTATGCGGGAATAAGGCCGCGGCGGGGATTCTTGATTTTATACGACCGGAAGCCACGAACCGGGAAACGCTTGACAAAATGACGCGGCTTGCCGGGGGCGAAGGGGAAGACACCCGGCGCGTTGCCAGCATGCTCGACTGGATGCGGACAATGGATATTGGGGATTCCTTTTTCCTTGACCCTTCCATAACGCGGGGGCTGGATTACTATACAGGCATCGTATACGAAACGTTTTTAAGCGATCTTCCCGGCATTGGATCGGTATGCTCCGGCGGACGCTACAACGATCTTGCCTCGCTTTATACACGGGAAAAACTTCCGGGCGTGGGTTCCTCCATTGGGCTGGACAGGCTTCTGGCGGCTCTGGAGGAGTTGGGGCAAAAGGAGCGGGCGGAGTCCCGGACACAGGTTTTGATTTTCTGCACGAATGAAAACGATTTTGCCCGGTACCACCAGGCGGCCCGCGTTCTGCGGGAGGCTGGTCTTAATGTGGAGGTTTATCCCGAAGCGCGGAAGCAGGCGCATCAGTTTGCCTTCGCGGAGAAAAAAGGCATTCCTCTGGGATTATTTATTAAGCCGGAGGCCGGGGAAAACTGTGTAAGCCTGCGGGATCTGCACAGCCGGGAAAACGTGGACGGTTTAGATCCTCTCAAGGCCGCGGCGGAAATAAAACTGCGGCTTACCCAGCGGGGCTTGTAACTAAACCTGCCTCCTAATTTGGAAGGGATATACTGTACTGCAAAGAAAAATTTACCGCTAAGTCGAAGAAGTAAAAGATGTAAAGAATAAAGAAAATTATGGTATCCCCGAACAGGAAAGAATAGCTAAACTGGCCCAGGGTTCAGAGTAAGTTGAATGAAAACTTCTTCGACTTCGCGGTTCAAAAATTCTGCGGGTCAAGTTTAGGTTTTGTCAACGGGTGGCTTCCGCGTCCTTTTCGTGTATCAGGCGTTATGCGCAATTTGCCCGAATTGATTGAAATTATAAAATAGAAATGATATCATAAAATGGTTGACAAAATATAAATATAAAATAATAGGAGTGCGGGAAAACCGTGTATAACGTTTTTACCGGGTAATTAATTGCCAAAGGCAATTACCAGTGTGTGTATAATCCGGTAGGGGCAATTATGTGCGTACCCCGCTCTTCCCTTCGCGGACTCATTCAACTTTGCGGTAAAAATTCTGATTTTTTACCGGCATGATGGATGGTCAAATCGGTTTTATATACGTCCGCTCTGG
>JAISAF010000264.1 GCA_031266855.1 Spirochaetales bacterium | reverse complement strand
AAAAGCGGCACGGAGGATACACTGCGCCTGTGATCCTGTTTGAAAATGATTCACTTATCGCGGTAAATAAAACGCGCTATATCCGGGTTCAGGCGGGGCGCTCCGGCGGCAGCAGCCTTGAGGAAGAGACAGCGGCCCTGCTTGCCGCGCGGCAGGCGGTTTCAGGCGCGGCGGCGGAGCGGAAACCCTTTCTGGGACTTGTTCACCGTATCGATCAGCCGGTAACGGGTGTGGTCGTTTTCGCGAAAACCCCCAGGGCCCTCGCGCGGCTGAACGCGGCGTTCCAACAGCGGGAAGTAACCAAAATTTACTGGGCGGTTGTGGACACCCCGCCACCCGCAGAGGAAGGCTGCCTGGAACATTACCTTACTTTTGATCTGAAACAAAACAAGGCCCGTGTGTTTTCAAAGCCGCTTAAGGGCGGGAAAAAAGCGCAACTGCGCTACAGGCTTGTGGGAAAGTCCGAACGGTATGTTTTTCTGGAAATCCGGCTCCTCAGCGGAAGACCGCACCAGATACGGGCTCAGCTTGCCGCCGCGGGATGCCACATTAAAGGCGATCTGAAATACGGCGCGGCCCGTTCCAATCCCGGCGGCGGCATACACCTGCATGCCAGACACCTGGCCTTTCACGATCCTGAAACCGGACAGCTTATCGAAATAAACTCGCCGCCGCCGGAAGATACGCTGTGGGCTTTGTTCCCCGGCTAAATACCGGGCTTTGGAATTTTACCACGAAGTCAAAAAAACAGAAGGAATAGGTTTAATAATATGTTGTTTATATTTTTCATGTCATTATTCAATGCTCCTTATATACATAGTTACAAAATAAATAATGGTACAATAGTATTAAATGTATATTTTATGGAAAAAGAATGCGGCTATATAAATATCACAAATGAAAAAATAAATTCAATAATCTCATGCGGTATTAAGAGTTTCAAAGGTTTAATGAAAAGCGAGAATGTTGAATTCGAATACATTAATGAACATTTTATTATAATAGATACAAGAACAAAGAAAAGAATTCTTAAAATAAAATGATAACATACGATAGCTAAATAGTTATATTCTGGATGATGATACTATTTCAAACGGAATAGTTAAGTTTCGGAAAGATAAAATGAAAACATTTAAAGAAATGAGCTTTGATACAAAATGTTTAACAATATAATAAAACAATCGGAATATATAATGAATGTATAAAATAATGGAGTGCGCCCCTGTGTCGCATAACGGGGCAGAACTTATTAGACTTGGTCGACTTCGCGGTTAAAAAAATCTGTGAATCAAGTTTGTGCTTCCGCTGGGCGCGCGCGAGGGATTCCGGGGGCGCGACAGCGCCCGCTACAATCCATACTTATCGGAAAGCGACCGTCTTCGGGCGCATTGTAGTGGAAATCCTTTTTGCCGCAGGCAAAAAGATTGGAACGGATAGCCCGGTGGCGGCGCTATGTATGCGCGGGAAACCGCCGGAAGGCGTTTTCCCGCTTTTGTCCGGCGGCCTGACCCGCCACGCGCCAAAAAAATTCAGGCGTCTTTTAAAAACGCGATATAGCCGCGGAAGGTTGTGTACAAGTCAATTTTGCTGATGACCTCAAAGGGGGAGTGCATCGACAGCACCGGGATTCCGCAGTCAAGAACGTCGATGCCCAGATTCGCCGCGTAGAGCGCGATAGTGCCGCCGCCGCCCTTGTCCACCCTGCCAAGGTTTCCGTACTGCCAGCGCACGCCGTTTTTGTCCAGGATTGCCTGCACCCTGTGGCAGAACTCCGCGTTTGCCTCGCTGCCGCCAAGTTTTCCGCGGCGGCCTGTGTACTTCGACAGGGCCATGCCTCTGCCGAACCAGGACGCTGTTTTTTTGTCGTAGACCGAAGCGAAGTTCGGATCGTAGGCCGCGTTTACATCGGCTGACAGCATGGAGGATTTTTCCAGGGCGCGGCGTAAATCGCTGGTGGAAAAACCGGGGCCGCGGGTGAGCCGTCCAAGATAGGCCAGGAAGTTTTCCAGGGCGCGGGATTCGGCTCCCGTGTTACCCATCGAGCCGACTTCTTCCTTATCGCTTAAAAAACAGACGATGGTTTTGCCGGGCGCCCCGGCGCAGGACGCGAAACGCAGAAGGGCGCGGAACGCGGCGTAGGCGCAGGAGCGGTCGTCGTGTCCATAAGCGCCGATCATACTGCGATCCAGGCCGACATCCTGAGCCTTGAACGCGGGAACAAACTCGATTTCCGCCGAAGCGAAATCCTCCTCCGTCATCCCGCAGGTCTGGTTCAGAATTTCCAGAACCGAGAGTTTTACTTTTTCTTCCACCTTCCCGTCGCGATAGGGCCGCGAACCAGCCAGAATGTCAAGCTCCTCGCCACTGAAAAACTCCCCCGCCTTTTTCTCCATCTGTTCCTGCGCCAGATGCGGCAGAAGGTCGCTAATGGTAAAGACCGGGTCGCCGTCCTTCTCGCCAACGCAGATGTTTTTTTTCTGCCCGTCGCGGCCAATAACAACGCCATGCATCGCCAGAGGAATCGCCGTCCACTGGTAATGCTTGATACCGCCATAGTAGTGCGTATCAAAAAGCGCGAAACCCGAATCCTCGTACAGCGGATTTGTTTTCAAATCGATACGCGGCGAATCCAGATGGGCGCCGACGATAGTAAAACCTTCCTCCACAGGCCGTTCTCCAATGATAGCGCATAACAAAGCCTTATCCCGCAGATTCCGGTACACCCTGTCCCCTGGCTGTAAAGCGCCGCCGCTGTCCAGCCTGTCCTCAAGCGGAACAAAACCCGCCTTCTCCAAAGCCTCACAGCACAGGCCGGTACATTCCCGTTCGGTTTTACCCAAATCAAGAAAACGCTTGTACTCCACAGCAAAATCCCCAGCCTCCGCAAGCTCCTTCTCCCCCGCCGTTTCCCACACATTCTTTATTTTGAATGACAACTGTTCGCTCAAAAGCTGCCCCTGTGTTTTCTCCTCCGTGTCCGCCATCAGGACTCTCCTTGTTTTCAAAAATAACGCGCCATAAAAAATGTACATATACGCAGGTAAAAATGTACAGGAAAAACCGGCCCTGGAAAAGAGTACACGAGAGATACACGCACAGGAATTTTTATCCGTATTTTGGGCGCATTCCACAGGGCGCGGCAAGCGCCCTTTATATAAACTTCCTATTGGAAAGCGACCGTCTCCGGGCGCATTTTTTTTGCCCGCAGACGGGCAAAAAAAACCGGGCTTTCCGGGACTCCGCTATCGCTACGGCCCCAGCGCCCCGCGCTGGGGCTGCTTCGCATCCCTCCAATCCCTTGCGCCGCGCAGCGAGCGGATTTTGCCGAGGCAAAATCGCGACCAGCCCCCCTTGCGTACCCAGAGGTTTTTCAGTTTTTGAACAGGCTCTCCGGCCGCCGCCGCGTAGCGGCGGCGGGGGTTGCAGGCGCGCCCAGCGCTCCGCGCTGGGCGCGGGCCGCCGCTGGTGCGCGCGCAAGGGATTGGAGCGGAAAGCCCACAGGATTTGCATTGGCAAATCCGAGGACTTGGAGCGGAAAGCCCGGTTTTTGGGCCGCCCGCCAGGGCGGCCCAAAAATGCGCCCAAATGGGTTATTTGGCTCCGCTTGCCGCGTTCATAAAACGCCGCTGATAGCTTACGACCTGGTTTGTGCTGGTGAAGCGGGCCAGGTATTCGGGTTCCGCGGTGATTACCACACGGTCCGCCATGGAGGAAAACTCTTCCTCTGTGAGCATTTTATCAATCGCGGGGTACATGGTCTCCCCTTCCATGCTGCAAATGATCAGGCGGGTTTCCGGCAGGTTGGTGTTTTTCAGTATCCGTAGATTGTGCCTGACGCTATCGAGTCCGTCGCGGCCTTCGCCGCCGGGGCCAAAACCGCGATAGTGGAGGAGCCTTTCAGCGGCGGCTTTTATTTCAGGAAGGCCGGTCTGGCCCGCGCCGGAGGGGAGGTAATCTTTTTCGATAAAGAACTGCCGCAGGGCCGCGAGGAAGGAGTGGTCACCGCTTGTCCGATAGAGTTCAAGATGCCGTTCGATTTCCTGGCTTTGCACAAGGCGGTGGCGGATGAAGCTATTGATGAAGTAGGGTTTTGCCTGGAGGGCCAGGGCCGTTTGATAGGGCTCGAACATAAGGGTAAAGTTGACACGGTAGCCGTGTTCGCGCAACGCGAGTGCCAGGTTATGTCCGCGGAAGAAGTCCTGGGTTTTTCCCTGGTCGTATTTCAGCGAAAACTTTTTATCGCCGCTCAGGAGTTCCTGTACGTTATCCGCGTTTACGGGGCCGGTGTGGGGAACTTTGATAACAACGCGGTAGGGCGAGAGAATTTCGCGGAATTTGGCGGCTTCTTCCAGGACTTTGTTTATGTCCGATTCGAAGGGGTTGTTGAGTTCCACGCTGATATCCACGCCGGGGCCGAGTATCCGCCCGATTTCGCTCATAACTTCGTCGCGGGTTTTGAATTTATTGCCCGCGTTGGCTTTCGGGTTGTTGATAAACAGATCGTAGATAATGCCGGGATTGCAGGTTAGGTTTGCGATAAGGTTTGCGATGGACGCGACTTCGTAGGGGTTTGCCGAGTCCGCGGAAAAGAGCAGTTTTGTGGGCCTCTTTTGTCCGTTTTTGTCGTAGCCGATGTCCCGTACCAGGTCGGCGCGCACTACTCCGTCCGCTTCGGCAATGAACTCCAGCCGGAAGCCCGCGGGGGTTTCATCTTCGGGGGTTTTAAAGTAATCAACTACTTCCCGAAAGTTTTCCGTTACGCCGATGTACCGCGCGGCGAGCGCGATATCCGCATACAGCCGGGCGCTTATAGGCTGGTTCCAGAAGCGCCGCACATAGGCTTCTTCGCCCTGTATAAGGCTGGTTTTGCCGCCATTGCCGGCAAGGGCTTTTACGCTAAAGACCATGCCATTCTCCTGTGGCCGCAGAAGTCCGTAATTAACGCTCATTGATATTCTTCCTCCTTTCAAAAACAAATAGTTTTATTTTTAGCGCAGGGCAGCGCGGAGCGCTGCCCTGCGGCTGTTTCTTTCCGCATCTTAGCAATAGACGATCCTGTGAGAGAAGCTCTGTCTCAAGGCGGCGCGGTTTTCATCCGAAACCCCTGAATCCATAAAGAGCATATCCACATCATCGGGCCGCAGGCAGCGATAGACTCCGGTCGCGCCGATTTTGGAATGGTCCGAAATAACGAAGACCTGCTCCGCGGCCCCGCTCATTGCGCGGGCAACTTCGGCGCTGTCTTCGCTGAGTTTAAAAATTCCCGCACCCGGCTTTACCGCGTCGCAGGTTACCACGGCGATGTTGACGCTGATTTCCTGATAAAACCAGAGGACGCGGGCGCCGATGAAGTCCAGGTTCCTGTGCCGGAATAAGCCCCCGCTGGCCAGAAGCCTGACGGGAGCGCCCCCAAACTCCTCGATGACCGGCAGCGAATGACTCAAAACCGTTAGATTCTTTTTCGTCTTGAGCCTTTTTGCCAGAAGCCAGCCCGTTGTCCCGCCATCAATACTGATGATGCTGTTGTCGGTGATGTATTTTTCCACTTCGCTCACGATACGGCTTTTCTCCGCCATGAGCATCCGGTTACGCTCCTCAAATTCACGCGCGATTCCAGGCAGGCCCGTCAGAATCCGCGCCCCTCCCCGCACACGGATAATGTGCCCGGCCTGCTCCAGTTCCTCAAGGTCGCGGCGTATCGTGGCCTCCGAAAGCCCAAATTCCACAGTAAGCTCCTCCACGGATATATGTTCCCTGAGTTCCAGCCCCCGCAAAATTATTTTGTGCCGCGACTCTTTTTTGTTCAGTTCAATCAATTTTTCCCGCATTTTTGATAGCGGTAAGCATAGTAAACCCATTTTGATATTCTGTCAAACAAATTTACCAGCGCTTTCAATTCAGAATACAAGGGGAATTTGTACTTTAAATATTAACGAACACACAGGAATTCTTATCCCCAGGATCTGGGCGCATTTTTTTGCCCGAAGACGGACAAAAAAAACCGGGCTTTCCGCTTCAAGTCCTCGGATTTGCCAATGCAAATCCTGTGGGCTTTCCGCTCCAATCCCTCGCGCCCCACGGGCTTTACACCGCCCGCAGCGGTATAAATACCGCTGCGGGTGGCATTAAACCCCAAAAGGTGCCAGGTACGTTT
>JAISAF010000200.1 GCA_031266855.1 Spirochaetales bacterium | reverse complement strand
CATTGGAAAGCCTTTGATATGGCCTTCTTTTACATCAACTATGGTTTCGTTTGAGACCTTATCATACTTTGTGGATCACCTCCACCTTTCGTTTACAAACAGCCTGTTAATGTAAGAATGACGGAATTTGCCACTATTTCTACGGTAAATTAATAATTTATGGAGGTTAATTATGAAAAGATTTTTTGCGTTTTTCATTCCGGCGCTCGCGCTCGCGGGCTGCGCCACTACAGGGCTTTTTACGATTACCGACCAGATGGTAAAACCAAAAATTGATTCGCAGTGGGCCGCGATGTGCAGCGGAATCGAAGCGGGCGCGCCGATCTGCGTCTGGTGGTGCGACGACCAGCGTTTCGAGAAAAAACCGGGCGAGCAGGAGCGCGTAACAAATATAGCCGACTGGATTCAGGGATATATCGAACAGCGGCTTGTACAGGAACATAGATACGATGTCGTTACAAGAATGCTGCTTGAAAAAGTATTCCGCGAACAGGAATTTCAGAATTCGGGTCTCGTCAGCGATGAAACGAAGTCGCACATCGGCAAAATTCTCGGCGCGAAGTATATGGTTGTGCCGCGGATTACCAGACTCAGTACGCTGAACATACAGATTCTTACAGCGAGACCGGGAGAATCCTGTATCTCGTCGATACGTTTATCAGGGAGGATCAGGAGGTCGGCGATTAATGAGTAACCGGGAAGCCTTACTTACCGTTATGGCGGTGGCGTGTCTGGTGACATACTGCACTGGGTACGGGAACGGTAAAACGGACGTCTATGAGCCAGCGCTTACCGCCTCCGCGGTCTCGTATGAAACGGAAATGGCTGGTTTGCAAAAACAAACCAGCGATATTGCGTCACGGTACGAAAAGCGGGGTAAGCGATCTGCAAAAAAAGCAGACAGCCGAAATTAATTCCCTGCGGAGAAAACAAACATCAGAGCTTGATGGTGTACAGCAAAACAACCGTTCCGAGGTAGAGCGATTAATGCCTCAGTTTGAGAAAGAAATAGTTGAAACCCGCAATTCCTCCTATCTCAACGGTTAGGTTAGCGCGCGCGGCAGCATTCAAAGTAAAATCGACGCGAAAAGACAGGATAGCAGAGCGAAACAGGATTGGAATGCCCCGCTGTATTCCCTGAAGAAGTAAATAATGAAAAGGAGAAAAAACCTGTGGAAAACAGTAAAGGCCGTTGGATATTTTGAGTCCGCAAAACAACCCCGCCCCCCTTTCGGGGGCGTAAAAAATAAGTCTTTATCCTGTAACGATTTATTTGAGCGACGCGGGATTCGAACCCACGACCCCAAGCTCCGGAGGCTTGTACTCTATCCATCTGAGCTAGTCGCCCGTGTATTAATGATACCTTAGCCTATGCGGTTTTTTTTGTCAAGTAAGCGGCAGCTCAGAATACCGCCCTGGAATTGCCTGGCAATTACCGGCGGATAACCCAGCGGTCGCAATTTTGCCGGGGCAAAATTGCGTGGGTTGCCACCAGGCATGAAGCGTAGCGGAGTGCACGTATTTATCACCAACCGGCTGCCGCCACCGCGCTTTCAGCCCCCTCTTACGCTTGCGGCTTTGGAACCATGCCGCAAACTTGCTGCGCAATTTTGCGGGTCTGCTTTACAGCCTATGTTAGCCCCCGGGTGCGCCAGGGATTCCGGGGGCGCGATAGCGCCCACTACAATCCATACATATCGGAAACAGCCCTGAAAGGGCTAATTGTAGCGGAAAGCCCGGTGGCTTAGGCGGTCTAAAGACAGCCTGCATAGTTATACAACAATAAGGTTTTCCAGCGCCGGGCCGCGCAAGGGATTGTAGCGGAAAGCCCGTTTTTTGACGCGGAGCGCCAAAAAGGCGCCCAAATTTTTAAAAAAATCTTCGTAATGTCAAATCACTGCTTTCAAAACTTTCCAGAATAGTAGACAATCAGGATGTTGCTGACTATATTTGAATTATGGTTACGCAGGACAAAAACCTTTCCAGCCTTACCAGTGAAATCTCCCGATCAAATACCTTGATAAATCAGAAGAAGTTCCAGGAGGCCGAAAAGTGCCTTCGGAATGTCCTTTCCGAAAGCCCGTCCTTTGTGCCCGCCCTGTTCAATCTGGGAACGCTGCAAACACGCGGCGGCAGGGACGAGGAAGCCTTGAGACTTTTTACCCGTGTTCTCAAAATGGAAGCGGACGCGATTGACGCCCTGAATGAAATCGGCCTTATCCATTACCGGGCCGGCAGATTCTCTTCAGCGGAAACCAGTTTCCGCGACGCCCTCTGCTTTGACGAAAACGACGCGCGCGTTCTGAACAATCTTGGAGTTATCTGCTTTGTGCAGGAACGCTACAGCGAAGCGGAATATCTTTTCGACAGAGCCGCCGCCATTGATCCGGACAGCGAAGACTACAGGATCAATCTGCACGACACCCGCGAAGAACTGCACAAAAAAAATAACGAGAAACTCTAAAAACTATGCACGGGAGGCAGGGGAGAAAATCCCGCCTCCTCTGAATAGTATCCTAAACCTGATTCGCGGAATTTTTTAGCCATGAAATCGAAGAAGTCTAAGATATTGTTCAATATCTGGGAAAAACCTCTGCGCGCGCAAGGGGGGCTGGTCGCGAATTTGCGTATGCAAATTCGCGGGCTAGCCCATGCGTCCTGGCTGGTGGCAAACCTGCAAGCGTAACAGTTTTGGAGGTGATCCACAAAGTATGATGTGGTCTCAAACGAAGCCATAGTTGATGTAAAAAAAAGCCATA
>JAISAF010000133.1 GCA_031266855.1 Spirochaetales bacterium | reverse complement strand
GCTATCGGTACGTCCGCGCGGCCTGTACTGGATCTCCATGTCCACGTGGGGCCGGAACTGATTACGCGCCGGTATTCGCCGGATAGTCTGGCCGCTGAAGCCGGGAAGGCAAATTTCGGTTTCGCGGCGAAAAATCATTTCCGGCCAACCACAGCCGACGCGGCGCGGCTTTCCGGCAGCGGCGTCACGGTTGTGGGTTCAGTGGTGATGAATCTGCCCTGTGGCGGTATCAGCGTTCAGGCGCTGCGGGCGGGGCTTTCGGGCTGTAAGGTACAGGTGGAAGACCCGGATCTTACTCCCATGCGCTTTATTGTCTGGATGCCGACCATCCACGCGGAGGCGCATCTCGCGTGCAGCGGGTACGTTGATATTCTTGAGGAGTGGGGCGGCGTGCGCCGGTATCAAACCCGCTTTCCCAGGGGCGGGGGGCTTTCAGTTTTTGAGGGCGGCCTGGAGGCGGGGACGGAAGCGGTGATGGGAGCGGGGAAAACCCGGCCCCGGCTGACGCGGGCTGTGCTTGAAACTTTGGATCTTATCGCGGAGGCGGATCTGATTCTGGCTACAGGGCATCTTTCGGCGCGGGAGGTGGAAGCCCTTGTTCCCGAAGCCCTGCGCCGGGGAGTGCGGCGGATTATCCTGACCCATCCTTTGTATCAGTCGACCCGGCTTCCCGCCGCGGCGCAAAAGGATTTGTGCGCGCCGGACGGGGTTTATACCGAACTTGCCTACGTGAATATGGCTATCGACCATTTGACCCCGGGGCAGTACGCGGAAGTTATCCGCACGGTGGGGCCGCGGAAGGTTATACTTTCCTCGGATCTGGGGCAGGTAAACCAGCCCGCCCTTACCGATGGATGGGCGGATTATTACCGTATTCTTGAGGCCCAGGGGATTTCCCCCGCGGAGTTTGAAACTATGGCCTCCGTAAATCCGCATACCCTTGTTTTCGGGGATCCCCGGCAATGAATATCCTTGAACAAATACTCGGCGGGCTGGGTATCGGGAGCGTTTACGCGCTATTAGGCCTCGGCTTTACGATGATCTTCGCGGGCACGAGGCGGATCAATTTTGCCCACGGCGATATTATGATCATAGGCGGGTTTACCGGCCTTGTCCTTTTGCGGCTTTTCCCTTCCGTGCCCGTTCTGGCCTACACGCTTGCGCCGCTGTGCGTGGGCCTGTTTTCGGCCTGTGTTGAGCGCGTCCTCCTGCGGCCCCTGCAACAGGCCGAACCCCTCAAATTCGTTATATCCACCATTGGACTCTCGATTGTCCTGAAAATTATTATGAAACTCATCTGGGGACCGGAGCCTTTGGGTTATCCGGCCCTGGAACCTCCCCTGGGAATGTCTGTCCAGCTTTTGATTTTTGCGGCGGCGGTGGCGCTGATGATTGTGCTTCAGCTTTTCATGCTTTCCACCCGGACGGGCCGCTGTCTGCGCGCACTGTCCCAGGACAGGTACGCCGCCCGGCTTATGGGCGTAAACGTGTCTTTTGCCATTTCCGTTACCTATTTTATCGCCGGGACGCTGGCGGGAATCGCGGGCATGATGGTAGGCCAGCTCTTTTTCATCGGCAACAGCATGGGAACTGTGCTGGGGCTGAAATCCTTTATCGCCGCGCTTATCGGCGGGCTGGGAAATATCCCCGGAACAATAGCGGGCGGCCTTTTTCTGGGAGTCGTGGAAAATCTTTCCTCCGGCCTTATTTCCTCGGCCTATAAAAACGCGATTTCCCTTCTTTTCCTTGTCGCGGTTCTTCTGGTACGGCCCGAAGGACTTTTATCCGGCTTTTCCCTGAAACACAGAAAACCAGGCGGACAATGAAAAAGTTTCTGAAATACGCGGCCCTTGTCCTGCCCCTGATATGCGTCCCCCTGCTCGCGGGAAATATCTACTACCTCAGGCTGTGCAATCTGGCGATGATTTATGGCATATTCGCGCTGGGGCTGAATATCCTTACCGGATATACGGGAATCACCTCATTTGGACACGCCGGGTTTTTTGCCCTGGGAGCATATACTTCGGCAATCCTGGCCGTGAAAGCGGGACTGCCCGTACTGGTCTGCATCCCCCTGGCGGGACTTATAACAGCCGCCGCCGCCTACCTGGTGGGTCTGCCGGTTCGCCGTATTTCGGGAATCTATCTGGCAATGGTTACTCTGGGCTTTGCGGAGTTCATCCGCATTCTGGCGATAAATCTTGAATGGCTTACCGGAGGCCCCTTAGGAATTTCACGGATTCCGCCCCTTGCTGTACCGGCCGCGCCTCCGGGAATCTTTAACCCGGAGCAGGGCAGATTCTTTTTTTTATACATAACAACCGTCCTTCTCGTCGCTTTCTTTGTCCGCCTTATCCGTTCCCGCTTTGGACGCTGCCTCCTGGCGATCCGCGATTCCGAAGACGCGGCAGCCTCAATCGGAATAGCCTGCGCGGCAAACAAAATGGCCGCCTTTTTTTTCAGCGGCCTGTACTCAGGTCTCGCGGGCGCCCTGTACGCCCATTTTGACCGCTTTATCTCGCCGGACACGTTTCAATTTGACATGTCGGTACTGGTACTGTGCATGGTCGTCGCGGGCGGAATGGGCAGCGTTTTCGGCAGCCTTTTAGGAGCAGGAATCCTTGTCATCCTCCTCGAAGTATTTCAGCCCCTGGGCGACTACCGCCTTATCGCCTATGGTTCCCTCCTGATGATAATGATCACCTGGTTTCCCGGCGGTCTGGCAGGCGGCTTTGAATCCCTTCGGAAAAAAATTCTGCCAGGACAAACACGGAACACAGAAACTACAGGCGGCAGCCCTCTGGTGTAAAAGCTCCGGTTCCCGCATTTACTTTTTCCAGTCAAACATAGCGCATTTTTTTGGGCGCGCTTCGCCCGCCCAAAAAAACCAGGCTTTCCGCTCCAAGTCCTCGGATTTGCCCATGCAAATCCTGTGGGCTTTCCGCTACAATGCGCCCGAAGACGGTCGCTTTCCGATAGGTATCGTATTGTAGTGGGCGCTATAGCGCCCCCGGAATCCCTTGCGCCGCCCCAGCGGCAGCAGCGGCATTGCGTATTCTTTGCAAACGCAATGCCGCAGCGGTTAACCGCGCCCCCCGCGATTTTAGGAATGACTATCGCAAAAAAAATACCCGGGTCAGGTTTTGCCCGGG
>JAISAF010000477.1 GCA_031266855.1 Spirochaetales bacterium | reverse complement strand
GGCCTGTTTCTGAGCTGCCACTGCGCAAGGGGCTGGTCGCGAATTTGCATCCGCAAATTCGCTGCTCGCCCATGCATCCGGGATAGTAGTGGAAATCCTTTTTTACCGCGAAGCGGTAAGAAAGGGTGGAACGGATAGCCCGGTTTTTTTTCTTCCGCGCGCGGCGCGCGGAAGAAAAAAAATGCGCCCAAATTTTTCCGCACCGGAATGCGCTTTGAGAATTATTGGAGCTTTCCGTAAAGAAACGGGAATGGGGGCTATGTTTCCCTGTGCGCGGGCTGGGTACTGATTTTTTTGGCGATTCGCTTGTCGTCGGCTTCCATTTTCTGCGACCACACCTCGATTTTCTTTTTGGTAGTCTCAGCGTTTTCCGCGTCGCCAAGAAGGGCAAAAAGCCGCCGGGCAGCGCCCAGGTAACTGATAGCGAGTTTGAAATCATCCAGCCGGAGGGTGGACAGCTCATACTTTTCGCGATAGCGATCCGCGGCTTTTAGCAGACTTTCCTTGACAAGATTCAAATGCTTTAACCGCGCCTCGTAACCGGGAATGCGCGGATCCATGCCGCTCACAAGAGTCCTCATGTTCAGAATGTTTTTCGCGACAGTGGCAAACCGGGCTTCCAGTTCGACAAACGACCATTTCCATTTCGAGTTCGCGCCAAAACCATCCTCGACAGCATTAATGCTGAAACCCAGTTTCTTCACAAGCTCATAGCGTTTTTCGTCCTCAAGACCGGCAATTTCATCAGCCCTGTCCTTGTAGTCGGAATAGGGGACATCAATGAAATTGGTCACAACATCCTCAAGGTAGATAATACTTTTGTAACAGATTTTCCTGGCTTCATTCAAATAATTTTCGTTTTTTATCGACAGAAGGGCGACGGAAACCTGGTTCAAAAGGATATAATACGAAGTAAGGTCCAGGTTCTCATCGGCCAGGGCGATTTTTTTGTATACAGCCGTGGCGGGATCTTTTTCCACCAGTGACAGAAGATATTTCTCGCGCTTCAAAATAGTATCAAGAACCTGTTTATACTCTTTTACTTTTTCAAGATAATGCCTTCTGGCTTCACTGCTTATTTTTCCCATACTGAATATTTCCTAAGAAGCTCCTCCGCATGCCTCATTGAGGCAGCCCCTTCCGGTTCACCAGAGAGCATACGCGCGATTTCCTGTACTCTCTGAGTTCCTTCAATACTTATAATATCGGTGAAAGTTCTCTCCTTGTCTATTCTTTTTTCAATCCTCAAGTGCCCTCCCGCCTGTACCGCAATGGAGGCCAGATGAGTAATAACCAGAACCTGCTTGTGGGCGGAAAGCCGCCGCAGGAATTCCCCCACTCCCACCGCCACCTCGCCGCCTATGCCGGTATCGATTTCGTCAAAAATCAGGCAGCCGATATCGTCCTGTTCCGCCAGGATCGTCCTGATTGCCAGCATCACGCGGGAGAGTTCGCCGCCCGAAGCGATGGATTTCAAAGGTTTCAAAGGCTCGCCGGGATTTGGGGCTATCAAAAAAGAAATAAGGTCAAGCCCGTAGGGGCCGCAGACCGGCCGGCCCTGAGTTGATTCCTTTTTCTCCACTGGCACGGAAAAACGTATTTTCTTCATGCCCAGGCCGGCCAGGGCTGCCTCGATTTCCTTCGTCAGACCCTGAGCCGCGGCCCTCCGCGCCTCGGAGATTTTCGCCGCCTCGGCAAGAAGCTCCTGTTCGCGGATTTTCATGGCGGTTTCAAGACGGCTTTTTTCCTCATCGAAGTTCGTCAGGGTTTCCAGCTTTTTTTCAGACTCCCCGCGGTAGGCAAGAACATCCGCAACGCCGCCGCCGTACTTTTTTCTCAAACGCTGAATCAGGGCAAGCCGCTCCTCAATAGCCTCAAGCCTTTCAGGATCAAAGCTGTCCGGCCGGGCATCTTTAATCACCCCCGTAACATCCTCAAGTTCAAAAAAAATATTCTCAAGCCGCGCGCCAGCCTCCCCAAGTTTCGCGTCTATCGCGGCGGCGGCCTTCACCGCCGTAAGAGCCTTCCGCACAAGACTGACGGCTCCCGCGCCGCTTTCAGCCAGACTGCCGGAGGCTTCCTCAAGCTGGGCCACGAGTTTTTCATGTTCGTGCAGGATCTTCCGTTCAGCCGCGAGCCTCTCTTCCTCGCCATCCTGTAAACCCGCGTCGCCAATCTCCTGTACCGCAAAGGAAAGAAGCTCCATATCCCGCTGCCGCCCTTCCTCCGCCTCCGCCAGCTTCGCGTACTTTTCGCGCAGCCCGGCCAGTTCCGCGAAGCGGAGCGTAAAAGCCCCTACCCGTTCTTCCAGGCCGGCATAGCGATCCAGAAAACGGCGGTGATTTTCCACCGAAAAAAGCGACTGGTGTTCGTGCTGGCTGTGCAGGTCAACAAGCAGGGCCGTAAAACCCTGGAGGTCGGAAACGGAAGCCGCGGACGAACCAATAAAAACGCCGCCCCTGCCGGAGCGCTTTATCACCCTGCGCACAAGTACGCTGCCCTCCTCGTCCGAAATCTGCCTTTCGGCAAGCCAGGCCTGCGCGTCTCTGTTCCCGGTAACACGGAAAACGCCGGAAACCTCGGTCTCATCCGCACCGCCGCGGATAATATCCTCCCCCGCCCGGCCGCCCAGAAGCAGGCTTAAAGCGCCGGCAAGAATGGACTTTCCCGCGCCGGTCTCGCCGGTTAAAACGCAAAACCCGGACGGAAAATTAACATGGATATTGTCAATCAGCGCGTAATTACGCACATGCAGTTCTTCAAGCATTGGGGCCTCCCGACCAGCCCAGCTTCTCCTTCAAAACCGTATAAAAACTCCGCCTGTCAGACTGGATAATCCCTACCCGCGTTCCCGCCACCGAAGCCTGAATTACATCGTTTTCACGCAGAAGAAAAACATCCTGCCCGTCGGCAGTCAGTATCACATCCGCCCGCTGCCCCTCCTCGACCTGAATCGACACCTCCTCCGAAGCGGGAATCACCAGCGGCCTGTATGACAGGCTGAAAGGACAAATCGGTACAAGCTGCAACGCTTCCATTTCAGGATGAAGCATCGGCCCCCCAGCCGCCGCCGAATATGCCGTCGAGCCGGTAGGAGTTGACACAATTACCCCGTCCGCCCGGTAGCGCACAATCGGATACCCGGATACAAAAGCCGAAAGCCGCAACAGTTTTGAAATACTTCCCGATGAAATCACCAAATCGTTCAGCGCCGTCACGGCAAAAACCCCGTCCCCCCCGCGCAGGACCCGTATTTGCAGAAGCACACGCCTTCCCACACGCAGTTTTCCCGCCTCATACTTCTCGAAAGCATCCTTCCATTCTTCCTTGGGAATTTCCGTAATAAAACCAAAGTTCCCCAGATTCACCGGCAGAATCGGAATATTCTTCCCCGCCAGAAGCCGCGCGCAGTACAGCACTGTCCCGTCGCCGCCCAACGAAATCGCGAGATCATGCGAACCCGCCTCCGGCGGCGAAGGTTTTCCGCTAAAGGAAATCACCGACACCTTCATTCCCCTGGCGGCAAAGTACGCATGCATTTCTTCCAGTAAAACCGCGGCGCCGTCTTTATCAAGATTCGCTATGATTAAAACAGTCCTCACGTTCCGGGGCATATTCATCACTGTACTATAATCCGCGGGAGGAAGGCTTGTAAAGAAGCGAAAACATGAAATACCGCATCTCTATAATTTTGCTTCACTATCGGAATTTGGGCGCATTTTTTGCGGTCAGGGAATTTGCGCCGCAAATTCCCAAACCGCAAAAAACCGGGCTTTCCGCTTCAATCTTTTGGCTACGCCAAAAGGATTTCCGCTCCAATCCCGTGCGCCGCGCAGCGAGCGAATTTGCAGAATGCAAATTCGCGGCCACCCCCCTCCCTTGCGCGCCCAGGATTTTACCAGATATTGAACAGGCTCTAAGCCGGGTTAGCAGCAAAGAGCTTTGATATAAAAATAAATTCCGGCACAAACCCTCATTTTTCTTCTTCCTTTTTTTTCTTCCCCGCCCTGGCCCATTCCCGCCCTTACCCATCCCCGCCCTGGCCCATTCCCGCCCTTGCCCATTCCCGCCCTTGCCCATCTTCGCCCTTGCCCATCTTCGCCCTTGCCAGTCTCCGGCTTCGCGGTGAATTTCTTCTTCCTTAGCGCTGGTGCGCGCGCAAGGGATTGTAGCGGAAAGCCCGCAGGATTTGCATCGGCAAATCCGAGGACTTGGAGCGGAAAGCCCGGTTTTTGGCGCTTTGCGCCAAAAATGCGCCCGAAGACGGTCGCTTTCCGATAGGTATGGGATTGTAGCGGGCGCCCTGAGCGCCCCCGGAATGCGCCCAAATTCCGAATTATAAATGAGTTATTGAACAGGCTCTTATTCTACTTATCCGGCTTCGTGGTTATCTATATTTCTGTGTGCGCGGGGCACGGCAAATCCCCGTCCCCATCCGGCGCGATTTTGTTATACGCAATAGCCGCGGCGTTCTGTTCAGCTTCCTTTTTATTTTTCCCCTGACCGGGGCCATACACCTTGTCGCGGATATGCACTTCCATCCAGAACGTCTTATCGTGATCCGGACCGCTTTTCTGCACAAGCACATACTTAGGATAGGTTTTGAAGATTTTCTGAACATGCTCCTGGAGCAGAGTCTTAAAATCCTTTCGGTGCCTGTTTTCCAGAACCTTCGTAATCTCAGGAACAATGAACCTTAAAATAAAAGCCCGGCACTTCCTGAAACCGGAATCAAGAAAATAGGCCCCGATAATCGCCTCAAGACAATCCGCGAGAATAGCCTTTTTTGACCTGCCGCCGGAAAACTCCTCACCCTTTCCAATAAGGATAAAGTTATCGACCTTCAAGCCCCGCGCAATACCGGCAAGGCTATCCTCGCTGACAACAAAGGATTTGATCTTCGCCAAATCCCCCTCGCTCCTGCCCGGAAGAGCCGTAAACAGATACTCGCTCACAACCAAACCCAAAACCGAATCCCCAAGAAATTCGAGACGCTCGTTGTTCCCGATATTTCCAGGATTTTCGTGGGAAAAAGACCGGTGAGCAAAAGCAAGGTTCAGAAGGTCTTCCCTCCTGAACCTGATTCCAGTCGTTTTTTCAAAAAGTTTAAGCTCCCGCGCGCGGGAACCCTCAGCTTTCGCCTTCCAAATCACACGATTTCTTAGCTTTTCTGGCTTCTAATAAATTCCAGCGCATCGCCAACCGTCTCGAATTCGTTCGCTTTCTCATCAGGAATCTTGATACCCATTTCCTCTTCAATAGCATAAACCAATTCGTACGTATCCAGGCTATCGGCGCCAAGGTCCTGTCGGAAAGAAGACTGCTCGGTTATCTTGCCCTCGCTGATCTCAAGCTTAGCGGCAATGATCTTTTTTACCTTCTCAAACAATTCATCCATATTTTTCATCCCTCCAATTTTTATGCCAACTCTTCAGCTTCCAAAACCTGTTTTCCCCGGTAAAACCCGCACTTAGGACAAACCCGGTGGGGCAGCCCCTTGTTACCACAGTTACCACAAACCGCCAGCGTCGGAACATCCAGCCGCCGATTAATGGAATGCCGCCGACGGGTACGCGCTTTCGAAGGCTTATACTTCGGTACTGCCATAATCCAACCTCTTTAATTTAAAATAATGAAAAAAAAGTACTGTATAGCGCGCTTATTGTCAAGTCCCCTTCTCCCTATATTTGGGCGCGTTTTTGGGCCGCGGCCCGCGGCCCAAAAACCGGGCTATCCGTTCCAATTCCTCGGAAAGTGCCGATGCGCTTTCCTGCGGGATTCCGGGGGCGCGTGAGCGCCCACTACAATCCAATACCTATCGGAAAGCGACCGTCTTCGGGCGCATTTTCACTACTATCCAGGATGCATGGGTGAGCAGCGAATTTGCGGATGCAAATTCGCGACCAGCCCCTCGCGCGCACCAGCGGCGAACACAGGCCGTCAAAATCATGGAAAAAGATTCACCGCGAAGCCGGAGACGGGCAAGGGCGAAGAAGCAAAAAAGGAAGAGAAAACGGGGCGTTGCACTGGAACTTCTTCGGCTTTGAGCGGCGTTCTGGAGCGGTTTTTGGAGGTGATCCACAAAGTATGATGTGGTCTCAAACGAAGCCATAGTTGATGTAAAAAAAAGCCATATCAAAGGCTTTCCAATGATTAATCAGTTTCTTTGAAAAGCAGCAGGTC
>JAISAF010000406.1 GCA_031266855.1 Spirochaetales bacterium | reverse complement strand
AATATGATGGTAAAGTATTGCGAGAAACAAGCTAAAGGAGCTTGAAGATTATGAAATTAGAGGGTAGCACCTTTTAGGGGCTGAGCAAGCCACCGCCTCTGGCGGTGGTGGTTGACTTTCCTTATTCTTAAACAGAAACCCTTCCAGGGGTTTTATATGAACAGTTATACTTGACGTTTTCCGCAATCCATTCTTAACCACGGTCATATTTATATCTCCTTGACCATTTACCATTTATACCAAATTTCTTTATTCCTGTCAAAAAACAATTACTTTTTTACTGATATTAATAGCATCATTGGTCTTCGTAATTCATTTTTCCAGTCAGGATGTTTTTGTAACAGTTCGGGAGTTGGTTTCGGTTCATTTATGTCAATTATAGTAAATCCATATTTCAACAGGGTTTTTAAATAAGCTGCTAATGTCCTGTGATATTTTGTCATTTTTTCGCCGAGGAAAATTGCTTCACGGGGGCCTTCCATGAAATAATTATCCACAGGCCAGTGCAGTATATTCCCCTGTTCATCATAATGCCAGTCCTGTTTTCCTTCCGATGTGAAAACCGGATGTTCAACGGAAAATACAAAGATTCCATTGGTATGAAGCCATGTATATATTTTCTTTATAACTTCATCAAATTGCGCGACATAGTGAAAAGCCAGTGAACTTAGTATAATATCAAAATAATCCGGCTCGAATGAAACCTCTTCGATACTAGTGTTAATATACACAATATTATTAAATATATTCTTTTCATGGGCGATTTCAAGCATTTTTTTGGAAATATCCACGCCATAGACTGTAGCGGCTCCGTGTTCAGCCGCGTAACAGCAATGCCAGCCAAAACCACAGCCTAAATCGAGAACTTTTTTACCGGAAAATGACGGTAACATGCTTTTAAATATCTGCCATTCCCCGGCGGCATCAAGCCCGTATATGGATCGCGGCATGTTTTTATATTTTTCTAAAAAAGTTTCATCGTCATATTTATTTTCTTTCATGATATTTACAAGTCCTAAAAAGGATTTTACTGAAAGATTATTTTTTGTCAATGTTTACCGCAAAAAAAAATTACCGCGAAGTCGAATAAGTCAAAGAAGGAGGTTAAAAAAAATCATATCTTATACTTATTCCGGCAAGCGGGTTTAATACCCCGCCCCTTGGGGCGGTTCTTAATTCTGCCGCATTGTTAGATGACGCTGGTATTAAACCCGCGATACAATCCATACCTATCGGAAACAGCCACCCCGCCGCTTGCGCGGGGTGGTTGATTTGACTTCCGCGACTTAGCGGTAAAAATTCTTATTTTGTATCAGCCGCGCAAGGGATTGTAGCGGAAAGCCCACAGGATTTGCATGGGCAAATCCGAGGACTTGGAGCGGAAAGCCCGGCCCCGCCGCAGGCGGGGATGCGCCCGAATAATTTCGCCTAATGCTTGCGTAAAACTTCCAGGGGACGGATTTTTCCCGCGTTTCGGGAAGGAATCCAGGCGGCAAAAAGCGCGACAAGCAGGGAGAAGCCTGCGGCAAGGGCAAGTTCTTCGAGTTTGATTGTTACGGGAATATGTTCGAGGTAAAAATCGGGGTTGAAAATGCGGATGGGATCTCCGTTGTCCGAAAGGAAGAGAAGCCGGCGGAGGATATCCCACACGCCGTTGATGAGCGTTTCCACGCCCGCGATAACTTCGTTAATCGAAACCGATAGCGCAAGCCCCGCGGCGACGCCGAGAAAGGCTCCTACGCAGCCCACTAGGAGGCCTAGTATAATAAAGATGCCGGATATTTCTGCGCCTGACATGCCCAGGCTTTTGAGGATGGCGATTTCCTCCCGTTTTTCGATTTGTATCATGACGAGCGCGGAGAAAATATTGACGGCGGCGACGCAGATGATAAGGGCCATAATGAAGATGAGGAGGTAACGGGTAGTACGGAAGGAAACATACTGGGCGTATTCGAGATCGTTCCAGGTGAAAATCCTGAAGCTGGGGGGCAGTACGCCGCGCAGGTTATACGTCATGCGGCCGGGAAGCTCGAAGGGTTTTTCCACTTTGATGCCGATAAGCCGCCGGGAGGTTTCACGGCTCATGATTCTGTCGCCCCGTTCGAGGGGAATATATATCCAGAGTTTATCCAGTTCCTGATATCCTGTGGAAACAATGCCGCGCACGGTAAAGGTGGAGACGCGGGGCATCAGGCTGTCCTGGGAAAGACTGCGGGTGGTAAGGATTTTGATTTCGTCGCCTACCTGTACGTGAAGGCGGGAGGCGATTTCAGCGCCCACGACGGCGCTGTCCGCGGTGGAAAGGTCAAAGGCGCCGGAACGGATTTCCATGTACTGCCGCAGGCCGGGATCGTTTTCCCAGAGGCCGGAGGGAACCGCGCGTATGGTAACGCCTCCCCTGCCCTGCTTTGAGTATACCAGGGCGACTCCCTGCCGTTCGCGGACGGCGAGGCTTACGCCGGGCAGTTTGCGTACGCGAAGGACAAAGTCGTCATCCTGTGTTTCCGTATCCCGGTCCCTCGCCGATATGGCTTGAAGATGATAGGTTCCCAGTTCCAGGTAACGGGCCGTGATGCCCTGTATCATACCGTCGGAAACTTCCATAACGACAATAAGGGGGATAAGGCTGAGCGCGACGCTTACTACCGCTCCGCGTATTCTGCGAAGGGATCCTCCTGATCCGGTTCCCGCGAGGTAACGGCCCGCAATAAGAAAAGAGTTTTTCATACGGATAGAAGCTCTCCGCCGTGCAGGGTGTAATGCTGGTCGGCCCTGCGGGCAAGCTGGCTGTCGTGGGTAACAAGAAGAAGCGTTTTTCCGTGTTTGCGGACAACGGAAAAAAGGAGTTCCTCCACCATGCGGGAATTGCCTTCGTCCAGATTTCCTGTAGGTTCGTCCGCGAGCAGCAGGAGAGGGTTGTTTACCAGGGCGCGGGCAACAGCGATCCTTTGCCGTTCCCCGCCGGAGAGCGCTGTGGGATAATGATTTTTCCTGCTTTCAAGGCCGACATCCGTAATAAGGCTCTCGGCTTTCTCCCGCGCTTCGGGGTAGGAAAGGCCGGCAATCCGCGCGGGGAGCATAATATTCTCCAGGGCGGTAAACTCCCGCAGCAGGTAGTGAAACTGGAACACGAGTCCAAGAACATTGCGCCGGTACTTCGTCAGGCCATCCTCGCTTAAAGCGCCTACCTGATAGCGCCCGGCTTCGATAAGGCCGGAGGTGGGCGTGTCAAGGCCGCCTATCAGATTCAGGAGGGTGCTTTTTCCGCAGCCGCTTTCTCCTGTAATGACAACGATTTTTCCCGCTTCCACGGAAAAGGAAACGCTGCGCAGGATAGTAAGTTTTTCCGAAGAACTTGCGTAGGTTTTACTGACATCCTTCAAAATAAGAACCGCTTCACTCATAGCGCAGAACCTCCGCGGGTTTGATGGCCGCCACCCTGCCCGAAGCAAAATAGGCGGCAAGCGTGGTGGACAGCATGGCAAAGAAATAAACAAAAAGCGCCTCGGTCCAGAATATCCGGGAAGGCACTTCGCTTAGATAAAAATACGCTGGCGAGAAAAAAGATACTGCCTGGCTGCCCATAGCGGGAAACCAGGGCCGCAGGGCCGTGTTTACCAGATAGATGCCGGCATTCACTACTACTTCCGCGATGGCGAAGATTGCGTTAATGCGCCCGGCAACCAGAAATCCCAGCAGCAGGCCGAAAAAACAGCCCGCAAAGCCGATAAACCCCCCTTCCAGTATAAAAATGAGACGGATGGAAAAGGGATCCGCGCCAAGGGCTTTGAGTACGCCGATCTCCTCCGTGCGTTCATAGACCGACCTTCTGAGGGACTGGTAAATATTGCTTGCAACTACGACAAAGATAAGGCCGATCAAAACCATAAGCATGACTTTTTCCACACGCAGGGCGCCGAAAATCGCCCTGTTATATTCCCGCCAGGAAATGACTTCGGCTCCGTCACCGGCAATTTCCCGGGCGCGGCGCAGAACCCTTTCGTCATCGAAGTGGTTGGTCAGCTTGATGCCGGTAAGAACGCTGTCCGCCGCGGACATCAGGGCTTCCGCGTTTTTCAGCGACAGAAAGCCCCAGCTTAGATCATATTCGTAATAGCCGCTCTTAAATATCCCCTGTACCCGGAAAACAAGATTTTCGGGTTTCAGGCCGGAAAAATCCGTACCGGCCATGTTGAGCAGATTTATGTATTCTCCGGTTTTTACTCCAAGCCGCCGTGCCAGTTCGCTTCCGATGATAAGACTGTTTTCGGAAGCGAGATCAAAACTTCCCTGAGTAATATTCAGTTTTTCCGCAAGGGAACTATCGGTACTCATGATATCCTCTGGCAGGGCGCGTAGAACGCAGACCTGGGAATCGTTGTACGCGCCGCGCGCGAGGGTCTGTATTTCGGTAAAGGGAAAAACGGCGCGCACGCCGGGAATTCCGCCCAGGCGCATAAGCGCGCCGGGAGGTAAATTCGCCGCCTGATCTTCCTTATAGGCAATACGCAGATGGTAGGAATTCAGTTCAAGAATCGCTTCGATTGTGTTAAGCTGAAAGCCATTCATAACCGACAGCACGGCTATCAGCGTCATAACGCCGACGGCGATGCCCACGGCGGAAAGAACCGAGGCGGCGTTGCCTTTTTCCTTTCGGCGGGTTTTGAAATAGCGGCCCGCTACAAGAAATATCCAGGATGGATTTCTCATTGGGATTCCTCGCCGGGGATTTCCCGTTTCACTTCTTCCCCGTCCTTGAAGTACACCCTCAGAAACACATTCCCATCCCTGAAATACTCCTCGAGGCTGGAATATTCTTCCCCGCCGCCCGCTTCCGGCCAGTGTGTCCGGGTCATCGACATTTTCCCGCCGCGAAAATAATATTCACTAATAAGATCCTTGTCATCATTATAGACGTACTGCCATTCCTCATAGTCCGTTCTCCAGCGGGTTTCCCTGCGCACAAGAAGGTTATTGGTATACGTAAAAAGCGTTATCTCAAGATAAACGCCGCCCTCCAGAATGCTTTCCCGCGAGGGATTGCCGTCTTCACCGTATTCCAGAATAGTTTCCCTCCCGGAAGCCGGATCCCGTGTGCGTCTTTCCCGCAGCCGGAAAGGCGACTGTGTATCATAGCGGAAATCTCCGCGTTCCACAAGGACGGAATCCCGGTATTCTTCAGTATACAGGGCATTGCCCCGCTTGTCATAGTGAAAAAATATCTCAAAGCCGCTGAAAGAATGCCATTCATCCCGCAGAATTCCGTTATCAAGGCTGAAGATCGAAGTGTAGACAGCCCCGTCGTCATATATCCGCTTTATACCGCGAAAGTCTCCAGAAGGCAGGTACTGGTATTCATCATGGAAACCCGTCGCGTCCGGGCGCGAAAAAGAAACCGAAAGCGGCGCCAGTTTCTTATAATCCCCCGTAGAGTCTCCTGTGGGAACAGAGGCGCCCCTTTCTTCCAGAAGCCCCGCCGGGAAATCTCTCTGTGCGGGGTAGGTAAAATGAAAGCGCCCGTCCTCCCTGCCATTCGTAAAAAGCACCTCTTCCTTTACCAGACCCGATGGATAATAGAGGCTTCGGGAATCCTGTACACCTTCTACAAAAACCGTTTCCTCCTCAAGCGGGCCGCTATACGAATATAGCCGTTCCTGGCGGCGAACCTCCTGCCTTTCTTTATCAAAAAGCGTGCGGGTTTCCTTTTCGTCTTCACGGTAAATATGAAGGACATACTCAAAATCCGCGGCATCGGGAACGCCGGGAGTGTCAATGGACTCAAGAAGCGCGCCGATGGAGTTTGACCTGTACCATGCCTCTTCTCCGGCGCAGAGCGCCGGGAGGCCGGGGAAAAACAATACCAGAACGCGGATAACAGGAAGGCAGAAAACCAGGAACCGGGAAGCGTTTTTGTTCCAGAGCCGTTTCCGGTTTCGGTTCCAGTTCCAACTCCGGTTCTGTTTCCGGGTCATCTCAAATTCCACCGAGAATCCCTTCGAGATACTCCTCCCGGCCGCCGGGAATAAGGTCGCTCATTTTTTCGCCCACGCCGAGAAAGGAAACAGGAATACCCAGCTCGCGGGCAATGGCTACAAGGATTCCGCCACGCGCGGCGCCGTCAAACTTTGTCAGAATAAGCGAATCGACGCCGACCGCCTCATGAAACACCTTTGCCTGAGCAAGCCCATTCTGTCCCGTACCCGCGTCGATAACAAGAATTTTACGGTAACAGGCGCCGCCGCCCGCCTTGTTTTTTATAATTTTATCGATTTTTTGAAGTTCTCGGACAAGGTTTTCCTTGTTGTGCAGGCGTCCCGCCGTATCCGCCAGGACAAGGTTTTCGCCGCGGGCGGCGGCGCTTTGTACCGCATCAAAAATAACCGCCCCGGGATCCGCTCCGGGATCCTGGCTGACAACACGCAGGCCAAGCCTTTTCCCGTGAAGCTCAAGCTGCCCGATCGCGCCGGCGCGGAAGGTATCCCCCGCCGCGAGGACAATACCCTTCACCCCCGCGCGGCGGTAATACTCCGCGAGCTTCGCTATGGTTGTGGTCTTCCCCGCGCCATTAACCCCCAAAACAAGAAATACATTCAGCGCGCCCGGATCGGGACGTAAAACCTCAAAACTCAAGTCTTCCCCCAGCCTCTGCCGCAGAAGCGCGAGAATCGCCTCCCTGGTTTTCGCACCGTCTTTTTTCGCCTGGTCGCGCAGCTCCGAGGCGATCTTCACCGCAAGACCAGCCCCGACATCCGCTTCGATAAGCGTATCCTCAAGCCCCTCAAAAAACTCAGCGGTATCGGTTTTCCCGCCCAGCAGTTCTTTCAGTTTTTCTTTTAAGCTCCATATCATTGATTTTCTTCCTTTTCCGTTTCAACTTCTGACTGGGCTTCCGATTCGGCTTTCGATTGAGCGCCGCGGCCGGACGGAAACTTCTGCGATTCCTCGCTGGTATGGATATAATCCAGCAGATTCTGAATTGTATTAACAACAAGCGATCCGAACAGAAACACGCTGCCCAGGTAGGCATACCGGAGCAGATTCGTATCTTTCTGCATATCAAGCGCCCTGTTATAATCATAGCCGCTGCGGCCCATGTACTGCATGGAGCCGAAAGACTCGTTCTGATACGCGCCATACAAAAAAATCATCGCCGGCACAGTAAGAATCGTAAAACCAAGTGAACGGTAAAAATCACTCCGTTTTGCCTGAATACGCTCATCCCAGGAAAAAACATCCCGCGGCAGAACATGTACGGCAGTGAGATCCACCGATGTGGACGCCAGTACCCTGCTCTTATAACCATCAAGACTTATGGAAAGAATGTCCGGCGTCGCTCCCAGAGGCAGTAAAAGCGGAGTAACGCCTTTCTTCAAAGCCCCAAAATACACATCCGCCCCCGCGGGAAAAGTTTGCAGCAAAACCGGCTCAAGAAAAACCGGCGTAAGCTCGCACCTGATGGTCTGCCTTGATTCATTCTCCAGAACAATATCCTGTTCCAGAACTTCAAAACCATCCGAATAAAAAGACAAATGATAGCTGCCGGGCTTTACATACGCAAGCCGCGTATTACCAATACCCAGAAGTTCCCCATCCACATAAATATGGGCGTAGGAAGGGCTTGTTGTAATATCAAGAGTCGCCCAGGACCGCCCCGTCAGCGAAGAAGCCAGCCGGGAAAAAACACGATCCGCCAGAAGATCAAGCTGATCCACGGAACCCGAAGAACTGCCGGAAAAAACAATCTTTTTCTGCCGCGCGGCGTACAGGGAAACCGAAAGCCTCAAAAGCCCTCCCCCCTCCTCCCGGAGCGTCCCCCACAGCATATAATCAACCTTTGCCTGAGCCGCCGCGGCGCGGGGATCCATAACCGGAGGAAAAAGCTCCTCCGCCGTACCCGTCCCGGCAGACAGCAGTTTCAGGTTTTTTTCCCGAATGACCTCAATATCAGCCACACCCAGGCCCGAAAGAAACTCAAGCCTCTCTTTTTGGACTTCGATTTCCACCGAAAAAGAATCATATTTTGACTCATCCGGCACAGCGGTCCCGGAGAAAATAAGAGCGTCCCGGTTCCCGCGAAGCTCATCGATCTTTTTCAGAACAATTTCCTTCTCCGCCGTGATAATACTCCCAACATAACCGGCCAGCGCGTCTTCCCCGATCTCGTGAACAATTATCTCCTTAATCTTTTCACGGAAAATTTTAGCGAGGTTTACCCCGATAAATGTCGAAGGGGTCTGGCTATCCCAGGCAGAAGAAATCCCGCCCGGCTGCTTCGCGGCGGAAGCGGGAATATAACGGAATTCCGCCACGCCAACAAGCATGTCCACAAGCGTATCCAGGGGAATATCATCCACCTCAACCGCCGGCACCGGCGCCGCAAAAAAAAGCCCGGATACCAGCAGGCACACAAACCCCCGGAAAAACCGCCGCATATTATTCCGAAGGAGGCGCCTGTTCCACTACAGGAGGAGAAACCTCTGGAGGAGAGACCTCTGGAGGAGAAATCTCCGGGGGAGAGACCTCTGGAGAAACCTCAGAAGAAGCGCCCCTGGGAAAAGAGTTCCGTATAACCTTCTGGATAGCGCTGACAATACGCTGGGGCTGAAACGGTTTCACAATAAAATCGCGCGCCCCCATCTGAATAGCCCGCACAATAAGCTCCTGCTCCCCCAAAGCGCTGCACATAATGATACGCGCCAGCGGATCCTGGCGAATCAGTTTCTGCAAAGCCGTAATACCATCCATTACCGGCATCACAATATCAAGAAGCACGATATCCGGCTGAGTCTGCATATAGAGGAAAATACCATCCCTGCCGTTTTCAGCCTCGCCAGCGACTTCCATACCCGCCTCTTCCAGCACCCCCCTGATAGCCGCACGCATAAAAGGCAAATCATCAATAATTAAAACCCGGATTTTCTCCATCTCTTCGTCTTCCGCCATTCCCCGCAATCCCCCGCCATCTCCCAATCAAATTTCCATTCCCTACGCCCCGTGGGCATTCTGCCACATATACCGAAGATATTCCTCAATAAAGGTATCGATATAGCCATCCATCACCGCCTGGATATTCGAAGTCTCGTACCTGGTCCTCAGATCCTTGACCATCTGATACGGCTGAAACACATAGGAACGTATCTGGTTCCCCCAGGAAATATCTTTCTTTTCCGCGGCCTTCTGCGCGTTTTCCCTGTCCCGCTGCTCCCTGTAGTATTCATACAGCCGCGACTTGAGCATTTTCATCGCGGTCGCGCGATTCATTATCTGGCTGCGCTCCGTCTGACAGGCCACGACAATCCCCGTAGGCAAATGCGTAAAACGCACAGCCGAATCCGTCTTATTCACATGCTGACCACCCGCCCCGGAAGACCTGTACGTATCCACCCGCAAATCCTCCTGCCGTATCTCCACCTCAATATCATCATCGACAAGCGGACTTACATATACCGAAGCAAACGAAGTATGACGCCGCGCATTGGAATCAAAAGGACTAATACGCACCAGCCGGTGAATACCAGTCTCGCCCTTCAAATACCCATAGGCATAATCTCCACTCACCTGCAAAGTTACGGACTTCACCCCGCCCTCCGCCTCAAGCATATCAGGAATCTCCACCCGGAAACCCCGCCGCTCGATCCAGCGCGTATACATACGCAGCAGCATCCCCGTCCAGTCACACGCCTCAGTCCCGCCAGCGCCCGAATGAATCGTCAAAAACGCGTCATTCCCATCAAGCTCCCCACTCAAAAGCTCAAGAACACGAAGCTCCCTATAGCTGTCCTTATACTTTTCCAGATTTCTCTCAATATCGGCAAGCAGCCCCTCATCAGCCTCCCCCCGCGCCAGTTCGTAAAGCTCCCCCAAATCATCAATCGCGCCCACCAGCTTTTCCCACGGCTCAATCTTTTCCCTCAGCCGCTTCAGGCGAGTCAAATCCTTCTCCGCCTTTTCCCTGTTCGCCCAGAAATCAGGACCCGCCGCCTCCCGCTCCAAATCCTGAATATCCACCCGGATTTTCTCCGAGTCAAAGATGCCTCCATGTATCAAGAATCTCCCCGCGCGCAGCGCCAATAAGCCGTCCCAAATCTTCCGTCACAAACGCCTCCACATTACAATGATATGCCAAACCTATCAAATTTCCAAGAAAAAAACAATATAGAACTGCTTAGAGCCTGTTCAAAATCTCATCAGAATTTGGGCGCATTTTTGGCGCGAAGCGCCAAAAACCGGGCTTTCCGGGACTCCGCTATCGCTACGGCCCCGCCTGCGGCGTGGCTGCTTCGCATCCCTACAATCCCTTGCGCAGCGGCAGCTCAAAAAAAATTACCACAAAGTCGAAAACTGGCAAGGGCGAGGAAGCAAAAGAAGAAGAGAATTGGAAGGTCTCATAGGCCTTTGTAATTTTTCTGTTTTCTTATTTAACTTGTTCGGCTTAGAAGAAAAAAAAATCACCACGAAGCCGAAGAAGTCAAAAAAAGGAATTAGGTTTTTTAAAAGTCTTTTGTTACTTTTCTTATTTAACTTATTCGACTTAGCGGTAAAATTCCTTTATTAGTATTATTCTTTACATACCGTAATGTTCCAGATATTTTCCGCTAATATCCGCGGGTTTCAGTTTTCCGTCTATGCGTACCGCCAGACCGCCATCTAAAACATATCGCTGCCGGTAAAACGGCGCGGGGAACTTATATTTTTCTATAATGCCATACGTCATTTTCTTTTTTACTTTATCCATGAATTCCTTTGTAATTTTTTTATGATAAACAGTTAAATACGATCCTAACATGTCGTATATCAGGCCCGCGTATTCTTTTGGTTTTATAGTTTCATTCCACTGTGACGAATAACACATTATATTGATCTCTATATACTTTTCCCCAAGACTTGTTCTATTCGCCTGTACGGGATAGTATATCGCGGTTTCTGTATCATACGGATTATCGTCAAAACACTCATCATACCCGTCTTTATCAGGAATAACCATTGACAAACAAATCCGGTACTCCCCTTTTTGCAGAATATCCATCTCCTGTAATATATGTTTATCAATATACGTAAAAACATATTCACTAACCCTGTAATCAATACGGGGACGTTTATACAATCGATTCAAATCCGGTTTTGAGTCAGAACCAGTAAAATCCCACAGCCGCGACATTGAAACCATACTGCCCTCCAATTATTTTTTTT
>JAISAF010000350.1 GCA_031266855.1 Spirochaetales bacterium | reverse complement strand
AAAGCCCGGTTTTTGGCGCTTTGCGCCAAAAATGCGCCCAAATTCCGAATTATAAATGGATTTTTGAACAGGCTCTAATTCGCTATAACCATATCGCGGTAGACTTCCCTGCCAAAAATGGAAAGGATTAGGGTCGTGTTGGGTTCTTCATAATACGGAACGGCAACAGCGCCGCCGGGATGCTTCATTGTAAAGAGCGTCCGCCGCTCTCCTGTCGGGGTCTGGGCATCGAGCTGCATATCCACCCATACCGGATACGTGGGCAGGGCGCATTGAAATATTCCGAAAAGCTGTCTGTCCTGCGTTTTCGCGGGGCGTGCGATTTTTAGCTCAAGCCGCGTGTCCGGGCCTACATCCGTCCCGGGCGCGGGAGTCTGCCCGATAATAAACTCAGGGGTCTGCCCCGCCGCGGCGTCCACAACCGAGAAAACAAAGGGGACGTTGTTTTTCGCCAGAAGCGGGATCGCCTGCCGGAACGTGATGCCCAGATAACTTGCCAGCTTAACTCTGGGTGTCTGGGGGCCGCGGCTTACAATCAGGACAAGATCGGTAAGCCCGGCGAGGTCCGTGTCCGGCTCCGGCTTCTGTTCGAGAATCGTCCCCACAGGCGCCTGATTAAAAACATAGCTGACGGGTTCCTGAATCCGTAAAAGCGGTTTGTATGTCGCGAAAAGGGTTAAAAGCCGTGTCCGCACTTCTTCAATATCCTGGCCGACGAAATTTTCCACCTTATCGACAATAGCGCCCTGGCTGACAGTAATCGTAACGCGCTTACCCGCTTTGACCAGGCTTCCCGGAGCCGGCCTCTGGTCGATAATCTTTCCCTTTAAGGCCGGGTCGGAGGAGTAGCGCACCTGGGTATGGGGAATAAGGCCTTTTTCCTGTAAATCAATAAGCGCGTCGACAAGATCGGTTCCGCGGATCTCCGGGACCATCGTCTGCTCCTCGCCCTGAAGTGTCAGAAAAAAAGCGGAAAACCCCGCAATAACAGCCAGGCCAATTGTCAGCACCCCGACAAGAACCAGGATGCGCAGCCACCGGCTTTCCTCGCTTTCATCGCCGCCAAAAATAAAACGGAAAAAACCTTTTACACCGGAAGCGATTCCCGATCCAACCGATTTCAAAAAAAAACTCACTTTGTATCTCCCAAAACGCTCCCCACAAATTCCCGCGCCCCATTCAAAAACGCGGCAAAATCCATAGCCTTTTTTGACGCAAGCTGAAGGCGCCCGACAGCAAGAAGCCCCTCCCCTGTTTGTACCAGAATTCCCCGCCGCGTGTCTACTCCCAGAACTTTCCCAGGCGTAATTTCAGCTTCATCAGAGTTTTCCGGGCGCCTTTTTTGCTCCGCAAAAAACCGGGCTTTCCGCTCCAAGTCCTCGGCTTTCCCTACGGGAAAGCCTGTGGGCTTTCCGCTGCAATCCCTGGCGCGAAGACGGTCGCTTTCCGATAGGAAATTTATTGTAGCGGGCGCTATCGCGCCCCCGGAATCCCTGGCGCGAAGACCTTCGGGCATCCGGTGCGCCCGCGGCGCGCCGGATGCCGGGGCGCCGTCAGCCCGCGCGTGCGGACAGCCCGCATCCGAAGCCTCATCAGGCAGCGCCGCGGCAGCCAGAATCCGCAAAGCAGAACCATGAAAGGCCGTCCACACGCCGGGCCAGGGATCAAAGGCGCGAACCATCCGCTCTATATGAACCGCGCTGTTTTTCCAGTCAATTTTTCCCTGGTCCCTGTCCAGAAGGCCGCAGTATGTTACGCCCGCCGGATCCTGCGGCCTGCGGCTTTCCTTTCCCGCCGCGATACGATCCAAAGCCTGAACCAGAAGAAGGGCGCCTCTATGCGCCGCGGTTTCGCCAAGGCTTTCCGCGGTTTCCTTTCCGGTCAAAGGAAAACTTTCCTGCATGATGATGTCCCCCGCGTCCATTTCCAAAGCAAGACTCTGGACGGTAATGCCCGCCTGGGTGTCGCCATTCAGAATAGCCGCATTAATGGGGGACGGCCCCCGGTAACGGGGCAGAAGCGAAGGATGCAGATTGACGCCTCCCCGCGGAAAACATTCCAGGAAGCGGGGGCCGAAAATCCTGCCATAGGCAAAGGCTACAAGAAGCTCCGGCTCCAGTTTCCGTACCGTTTCGCGGAAAACCGCGTCCAGTTTCTCCGGCTGCATAACAGGAAGACCCAGCTCCAGAGCGGCGTCCTTTACTGGTGAAAAGGAAAGCTCCCGGCCCCTGCCCGCTGTCCTGTCCGGATTCGTCAGAACACCCACAACCATATACGACGCCGCCACGGCGCGTAGCGCGGGTACGGCAATCGCGGGAGTTCCCGCAAAAAGAATCTTCACGGCCTGTCCGCCTCCTTCAAGCGCGGAATTTTTCTTCCCACGCTTTCAGGACGCGCTTGCGTTTGAGCGGCGAAAGATGATCGATAAACATAAGGCCGTGCAGGTGGTCAAGCTCATGCTGAATGACCCGCGCCAGAAGCCCGTCCGCCTCCAGAGTAAAGGCCCGGCCTTTTTCGTTCCAGGCATGAACGCGGACGATCTCAGGCCGTACAACATCCGCGTAAATACCCGGCAGGCTCATGCAGCCTTCCTCGAACTTTACGGTTTCTTCGGACTGCTCCACAATCCTGGGATTAAAAAACACGCGCGGGACATCATCGGCTATCTGCATCACAAAAAGCCTTTTCAGAATTCCCACCTGGGGAGCGGCAAGCCCTATGCCCTTCCCCGCGCGCATGGTTTCCAGCATGTCCTGTGCCAGCTTCACGGCGGCGGCGTCAATAACCCGCACGGGTTCGGCCTGGCTCCGCAGAACCTCGTTTCCATAGGTAACTATTTCCATGCCTTAAAAATACCGGAAACAGGCGCCTGAGTACAAGGGCCGCCGGCGCCACGCGGAAACAGGGCATTGGCGTGTCCATGTCCAAACTACCGTGTTTTGGAAGAAATTTTAACCGCAAAGTCAAATAAGTCGAATAATCCGGTACAAAGTCCCGGTTTCTCTTCTTTTTCCGGCTTTATGGAGTTTACGGTAAGACAGAAAGTTTATATGCCCTGTATGAACGGCTCTATTGGCAAAATATTAAGAATTAATATAATAGAATTAAAGGAGTCTATATGCTTTCAGTGAAAGAATCAGTTGAAAAGATTTAAGAAAAATTTCTGGATCTTTTTGGATCGGACGTTACTGATATCAGGCTTGAGGAAATAAATAAAAGTCCTATCAATGAATATTATTTGACCGTATCATTTCTTGTTCCTAATAAAAATGTATCCCAAACACCGGCTTCAACTTTTAGGATTATGATAAGCCCCTATATACGTGAGTATAAAAATGTCGTTGTAAATAAGAAAAACGGGGACATCATCACCATAAAAATTCATAAAGATGAGTGATGTAATTCATTGATACAAATATATGATTCCGCGTAGATTATCGGGGAAGATAAATATAAATATTTAATAGAGTTGTTCAGAAACCCCACTTCCCGTTTTCAAAGAGAAAAACTGTATTATTGTCTGTCCGTTATGCGCTATAAAGGGATAGCGGTTTTCTCCCGTGTGGGTGGCAGCTTAAAACCAGGCAGGGGAATTGCCGGAGGCAATTCCCCGCGTATAACCAGGCCCCGCGATTTTGCCGGGGGCAAAAGCGGGGGGTGTGCCGGGCGGCGACCTTGTCTCGGCCCCCCATAGCCACGCACGCCGCTGCCGCTGGAGCGCGCGCAAGGGACTGGAGCGGAAAGCCCGCAGGATTTGCTTATGCAAATCCGAGGTCTTGCAGCGGAAAGCCCGGTTTTTTTCGCTCAGGGAATTTGCGGC
>JAISAF010000338.1 GCA_031266855.1 Spirochaetales bacterium | reverse complement strand
TTTTTGGCGCTCCGCGCCAAAAATGCGCCCAAACCGCGTGAATATAAATTTTCCTGGCGCGTGAGGCGGAGCGCCTTGACTATTCGGATGGTTTTATGTTATGGTGGGCGAATCTCAATTTTTTAAGGAAGTGAAGTTTTTATGAATATTGTCAACGGGTTTTTCCCGCTTCTTCAGGGCGCAGGTTCGGGTGGCGGTCAGATGGCTTCTATGTTTGTTACCTTTGGTTTGGTTTTCGTAGTTATGTATTTCCTTATTATCCGGCCTCAGTCAAAACGCCAGAAAAAGGCGAAGGCGATGCTGGCGGCTTTGAAAAGGGGCGACCGGGTTGTAACGATTGGGGGGATACATGGTATTGTCCATTCGATTAAGGACGATGTGGTTATCATTAAGGTTGATGACAATACAAAAATCGAATTTTCAAAATCCGCTGTGTCTACTGTTTTGCAGCAGGCAAGGGCCGAAGCGGAACCGGCGGGTCCGTCCGCTGAGATTAAAGAATAGGGCTACTTTAGAAACCTCAGTTTCGGAAATAACTTCGGAAACGGTTTCTATATAAATAATGGTGAAATTTGCTGTCATGTTGCGGCAGATTCCATAGGCTTGCGGGAGAACCGGAAGGTTATCGGTCAAGCCGAATAATTTTCTCCCTGAACTGGAGTAAACGGGCATGAGTAAACGAATACGGTTTCTTCTTGTGCTTGCCCTTGTGGGCATAGGAGCATATTTTATCTATCCCTCGGTGCGGTGGTATTTTTTTACGCCGGAGCCGGAGAAGCAGCTCGCGGGAAGGCCGCGTGAACAAATCCGCGATTACGCGAGGGAGGAGGCGCAAAGGGAGTGGGCCAGGTTAAGTGATCTGGGCCTTACGGATCCTGATGCCGGGCTTCCTGCCGATTTGGCTTTCCTTACTGAAAAGGCGGAGAGCAATTTGCGCCGGGCGAAAAAGGATATTCCGGCGCAATGGACGGTAAAGGATATTTCCCTTGCTATTCCCCGGCGCGCCGATGTTTTTGCTGAGATCGAAAATTATTATCACAAGAGGGTCATGGATTTAAAGGATCTGCGTTCCCGCGCTATTCAGCTTGGTTTGGATTTGTCCGGCGGGCTGTCGGTTACTTTGGAGGCCGATATGGACTCCCTTGAAGCGCGGCTTGGTCACTCTCCTGATCTTTCTGAGCGGGATGACGCGGTCAGGCGCGCTCTTGAGATTATTACGAACAGGATTGACCAGTTCGGCCTGAGCGAGCCTCAAATCCGGCGTGGCGGCGAGGCTACAATCCTTATTGAAATTCCGGGCGAACCTGATCCGGAGCGGGCCAGGTCATTCCTGATGGGAAAGGGCAGCCTGAACTTTCATATTGTTGACGAAGAGGCGACCGCGGCACTCCTTGACTACCAAAGGAGAACTCCGGGGTATTCTCCCGATAATCCTGCCTTTGAAGTTGATTTTATTCCTGTGGGTTCCGTGATTCGCGGGTATTACCAGCGCGATGCCTATGGTATAGACCAGCTCGATCACTATATCGTTATTTATGAGGATTACCATGTTGACGGCCTTGCCGGCGAGCATATCCGCAGCGCCCAGGTTTCGCGGGATCCTACCAATAACCGGCCAACGGTGGACTTTGTGCTGGATTCGGAGGGCGGCGACCTTTTTTACAACCTGACGGATAAATACCGGGAAAAAAGCCTTGCTATTGTTATGGATAACCGGGTAAAGGCCTATGCGCGGATACGGGCGGCTATCCGGGAATCTGTTCAGATTACCGGCTTTAATCAGGAGGAGGCTCAGAACCTCGCCCTGGTTTTGCGCACGGCGGCGCTTCCGGTTGACTTAACTATTGCCAATCAGCAGGCGGTTGGCCCTACTATGGGGCGGGACACCATTGACAAGGCCTTGAACGCGAGCATGGTGGGTTTTCTGCTTGTTGTGCTGTTTATGCTGATTTGCTACAAGGGCGCGGGGATTAACGCGGATATCGCGCTTCTCCTGAATGTATTTTTTATGGTTGCGACGCTTTCGGTTTTTAACTTTACTCTTACGCTTACCAGCATAGCGGGTATCGTCCTTACGGTAGGTATGGCGGTGGATGCCAATGTTATTATCTTTGAACGCATTAAGGAAGAATACCATTTGGGCAAATCCGCGAAGGCTTCGATTGAGGCGGGGTTTGCCAAGGCTTTCTGGGCCATTATGGATTCCAATATTACAACGCTTATCGCGGCGCTTTTTCTTTCCCAGCTTGGGAAAGGCCCCATTCAGGGTTTTGCTGTTACCCTGTCGATTGGTATTATCACATCGATGTTTACAGCGATTTTCGTGTCACGGCTGATTTTTGATTTCAGGACTGATGTTATGGGAATGACAAGACTGAGTATTAGCTGGCGGAGGCTTCAGGGATGAGGGTATTTCAGTTTCTTAAATATGGGAAATTAACGATTATTCTGTCTTCCCTGTGTATTATCGCGGGTATTGCCGCCGCGATTTTCCAGGGTGGCTTTAATCTGGGGCTTGATTTTCAGGCGGGTTTAAGCCAGGACATACGCATTGAGGGAGTAAGCGCTCCCATCGACCAGGTACGCGAAATCCTCGCGGATATTGAAGGCGTACAGATTCAGGAGGCTGGCGGGAGGCAGGAATACGTTGTCAAGGTAAAGCAGCAGGGAAGCGAAAATACCGCGACGTTTCAGGAAGATATGCGATCCCGGATTCTGAAGGCCCTTACGGACGTGTTCGGCGTCCCGGCGGTAAGAGAGCTTCAATCCGAATATGTGGGGCCGCGCTTTTCTTCCGACCTTGCGTCCCAGACGGTTCTTTTGACGGTTTTTGCCCTGGCTCTGATTATGCTATACTGCTGGTTCCGGTTCAAGCTGGGTTACGCCATTGCCGCCATTGTCGCCACCATCCACGACGCGCTTATTATGGTGGGGGTTATCGGGGCCTTCCAGCTTGAAGTTTCAACAGCAACGATTGCCGCGATTCTGACGATTATCGGCTACTCCCTGAACGATACCATCGTTATTTTTGACCGCGTCCGTGAAAACACCTCGCTTATGCGGGAACAGCCCTTTCCTCTTATCATCAACACAAGCACTTCACAGTCCCTAAGCAGGACTATTTACACTTCGGTTACGACCTTACTTGCGATTATCGCGCTGTATATTTTTGGTTCCGGCGATGTCAAGCAGTTCGCGCTGAATATGATTATCGGCGTTGTTGTGGGAACCTACTCCTCGCCTTTTATAGCCTGTCCGGTTCTGAATGTCTGGCGGCGCGCCGCCGATCGCAGGCGGAGGAATAAAGATTCCAGGAAAGCGCCTGGCTCCGCGCCCAGGGCCGAAACCGTGAAGTCCGCGGAAACCGTACAGGATTCCTCTTCAGAGGAATCCGCCCCCGCGCCTGAAACACCCGATCAGACGCTGGAGGCTGGTAAAGCGCTTTTCTCCCGCAGAATGTCGCGGGAAGAGCGCAAACGAAAAGTAAAGAAATAGAGGGCGCATTTGCGGCGTAAAACGCCGCAAACCGGGCTTTCCGCTTCAAGTCCTCGGAAGCGCCAATGCGCTTCCTGTGGGCTTTCCGCTACAATCCCTTGCGCCGCACCAGCGGCTGACACAGGCCATAAAAGCAGACCCGCGGGAATGCGAAAGCATTCACATTCCCGCGACCCGGTTTTCAAGCCGCAAACATAATGGTTTGCTGAAAAGCGTAGTGGCGGGCGGCAGCCGGCCTTACATACGTGCGCGGCGCTTCGCGCGACAAGGCTCTTCACAGGGAAGCGCTAACCAACTTTCAGATAGTGTTTACTTCCTGTAAAAAGGCCGTACATTGCCGCCAGCGGCGGCAATGTACGGCCGTGACTGAAGGCGCCCTTTTAGAGTAAGAGTTTTCAGGTAGCTGTTTCTTTTTCAGGTTCGTCTGGTTCGGTTTTGTTTAGATGGTAGCGTTCCTGAATAATCCGTTGCAGTTCCATGGCGGATGAAAGCTGGAAAACTTCGTAGGGGGTTCTTTCCGATAAGGTTTTTTCCAGGCCCGGCATGTCGGTGTATTCATAAGGAACAGTCAGGATTCTGTCGCGTTCCAGATTATACAGAAAAATGAAGGACCGCCCTCCGCGGCCTTCTATCAGGCATTTCCCCGACAGGGTTACTTCCTCCCAGGCGAAAACTTCTTCCTGGTTCGGGAGCTGGACGGACACGGTGGTTTCAGTGGTTGTGACTTTTGTTCTGAGAAAGGGCCGCGCGAAACGGAAAAGCCCGTAGTCAATAAAAATACATACACCTATAACCAGGCCGCCGACAAGCTGGGGCAGCCGGGAATAAAGCGACAGGCCGCCCAGAGGGAGAGCGGCCAGAATAAGATAAAAAATCAGAAGCCGCGGATTTGACCGCAAAGTCATGCTGTGTATCATACTGAAAGAGTCTACAGGATTCTTCCCTGTTATTCTACTGGTAGTTTAATTCACTAAAAAAACATGCTTTTAGGGATTTACCGCGAAGCCGAAGAGGGATAAAAAAGGCTTCCAAATTGTAAACAATTTGGAAGCCTCTCTGATTTTGTGTAGATACTTTTTTGAAACCGCAGAATTGCCGGTTCGTATCCTTTTCCGCCGCCGGTTTAGAGCTGGAATCTGCCGCCCAGGCTGGCGCCCCAGCTCCGCGTGGTAAGGCCGTACAGAAGGCCTAAATCAATGCGTACAAAGGGAAGAAGGAAGCCGACGCCGCCGAATGCCCGGAAGCTGGCGGCGCTGACGTTTTTCGTATAGCCGATACCATCGCTGTCAACGTCGTAGCCAAGGCCGCTCAGGGTCGCCATATCGGCTGGATTAAGATTAATATCAGAACCATTCATCAGTAGTCTGGATTCGGCCCCGGCAGCGACCTGGGAAAATCCGTAACTGGCGCCCAGCCCTATGCTGGGTTCGATGATCAAAACGTTCCAGCTTGCCTGTACCTTGAAATCGAGAACCTTGCTTTCCATTTCCAGATAAAGATCGGGAGATGTCATTGAAACCATATCAGCACCAGCAGCATGCCCATAGGCCGCGGAAGCGTCGATAGTTGTCGCATTCATAATTCCGCCCAGGGTCGCGTCGGTTTTCATATAGTTAAAACCCACGCCCACGGAGATTTTCGGAATGAACACCGCCTGTTCCAGGACGCAGTAGCGCACGTCGCCGCCCAGAAGGAGATAATCTACTTTTATATCGCTCATGTCAAATTTCAGGTAGCCGACTTTGAGTCCAATGTCGAAGGGCAGGAAAAAGCCGCCGATGCGCGCGTCAATGACCCCCGCGGGAACAGGCACGCCCACGCTTTTGACAAGGGAAGGAATGTCGTCCGAATTGCCGCCCATAGCGTCCTCGACAAGATTCTTTATAGGACCGTAGGGTATGGTGGTAAATCCCGCTGTTACACCTATGCCGAAATGGGGCGGAACGTCAAGAATCTGGCCTATGTAGGCGTCGTTCCAGTTAAGTCCTATGCTTGAGTTTAAGGGCAAAACCGCCGCCAGATCGTCCGCGAAATCCTCGATGCCTGTCCGGTACTGGTCAAGATTGATGGCGGTTTGGGAAAAAACCGTTCCCGCGGCAAGAAAAAGTATCACAAGACCTGTAATAAATCTTTTCATGGTTTCATTCTCCTTAGCAGATAGTATACTTACCTATTAGAGCATAGCGCATATTACGGAAAATTCAAAGCCCCAAAAGGCCAGGGCGTCGGCATTTACTTTTTTCCCTGTATAATAGCGCATTTTTTGCGGACTCAGCCGCAAAAAACCGGGCTTTTCGCTTCAATCTTTTTTACCGCTTTGCGGTAAAAAAGGATTTCCGCTTCAATCCCTTGCGCCGC
>JAISAF010000332.1 GCA_031266855.1 Spirochaetales bacterium | reverse complement strand
CTGCGCCGCCGTGTGCATAGACCGGATCCACGAAAAAACAGGATGCGGCCTGACTGACGCCGCTTCCCTGCTGTGGGAATTTTACCGGACGCGGCGGGAGAATATTCAGCAGGTTTTGTACAGCGTGGACCACAGCCAGCGGCTCCGCGACTGGGGCTTCGGCGCGGACCTCGCGCCCTGTTTTACCCTGGATACAACGCCGCTTATACCCGTTTATGAAAGCGGGCTAATCAGGGCCTCCGGGCTAATCAGGGCCGCTGTATGAGGAACAGCGCTGAAAATCGGATAATCTATCTGCTTCCAGCCAAAGTAAAAAAAACGCACAAGATCACGGCAGTGCGCGCTTAAATCAACACTCTCCGGCGCCGCGCACCAGTCCAGAGCCTGCCCCCGCAAAGCAGCCGCGAAAACATGAGCCATCTCTCCCGACGGCATACTGTCGGATATCTCGCCAGCCCGCTTCGCGCGCTCTATCAACTCAATAAGAACCCCAAAAAAACCCCGCTTTCCCTGCCAGCTCCTGTCCCCCCGGCTCTCATCCAAATAATACTTTAACATCTGGGAAATATAATTAGACCCCTTTTCATAACACTTAACAACATATACCCGCACATACAAAAACATGCTCTCATACAAATTGCTATTCTCCGTCAAGGAACGGGTCGTCTGCGCGAAGCTCTCATCAAAAGCCCGGTATTTATCCCGCATAACCGTTTCCTTCGAATCGTAATAATAATAAAAAAGCCCCGGCGAAACACCAGCCTCCCCGCAAATATCCTTTATCGTCACCTTTTCCCAGGAACTGGTCTTCAATAATTTAGTAAACGCTCTGCGGAATTTCAGCCGCATACTCTCAAAGTTTTCAGGATCCCTCGTCTTGGGCATTGCCATCCTCCAGAAGCTTCACGCCGCGATAACCATCCCGCTCTCCCGCGGTTTCCCCGCATTATAAAAAAAACCCGCGATTATTGCAATGCGGAAAAACAAGCGGCATTGGGCGCATTTTTTTGTCCGAAGACGGACAAAAAAACCGGGCTATCCGCTCCAATTCCTCGGTCTTGCTTTCGCAAGCCCTCCGGGATTTCCGCTACTATCCCTCGCGCGCGCACCAGCGGCTTTTCGCGCTTCGCGCGCCCCCCTCCGCCCGGCGTAGGCTCCGCCTACGCCGGGTTAAAAGCAAGGCTCCAGCCTTGCACTTGTCAGCGGCAGCTCAGAACCATCTCCCCGCTCGGCGTAGGCTCTGCCTACGCCGGGATAGAAGCAAGCGTCCACGCTTGCGGGCATAAAAGTTACCCGCGCGGACAACCGGCAACAGAAACTTCTTCGATTTTTCCGGCTTCGCGGTAAAAATTCTGATTCTGTATCAGCATGATCAAAATGATTTTATATGTCTGATCGCTTGCCTGTTTTTGCGCTATATGTTATAGATTGCTATTAATTACCTGGAAGGAAAGGTTCTGACAGGATGCCGGTTGCGTATAACGATCGCGGAAAATCGCGTGATTAATAAAAAAACCGTTTCTTGAAATACCGGAAACTGGAAAGAGTATACGGAAAAAATAGAGGTGTCCGGGAGGAATCCTAAAAACGGCCTCATAAAACAAATAAATACGAATAAGGAAGGTCTACATGAAGAAAACGTGTGTATTAATTTCCGCCCTGTGCCTTGTACCGCTTTTCGCGGTTTGTGGCGATGACAATATGGTACGGATTTCCGGCGGGACGTTTACGATGGGCAGCCCGGATTCGGAGCCTGACCGCAGCCCTGCTGAGACTCAGCATCTGGTACGGGTATCGGATTTTTCCATGGGCAAGTACGAGGTAACGCAGAAGGAATACGGGGAAGTAATGGGGACGAATCCCAGCAATTTTAATGGAGAGGACACCCTGCCGGTGGAACAGGTAAGCTGGTTTGACGCCATCGAATACTGCAACAGGCGCAGCCTTATGGAGAAGCTTACGCCCGCGTACACGGTAAGCGGCAGCGGGGACAGGCGGGAAGTAACGTGGAACCGGGACGCGGACGGCTACCGGCTGCCGACCGAGGCGGAATGGGAGTACGCATGCCGCGCGGGAACAACAACGCCGTATTCAAGCGGCGGTTCCGTGGACAGCGCCGGATGGTATGGTGATAACAGCGGGAAGGCAACCCATCCTGTGGGGCAAAAGAAGGCCAACGCCTGGGGCCTGTACGATATGCACGGCAACGTCTATGAGTGGTGCTGGGACTGGTACGGGGAATACCCGGACAGCGCCCAGGCGGATCCTTCGGGGGCGGCCTCCGGCGCCCGCCGCGTGATGCGCGGCGGGTCGTGGAGCGGCGCTGCGTGGACCCTCCGTTCAGCCATCCGGAGCATCCTCACTCCGTCGAGCAGGAGCAGCAGCATTGGCTTCCGGCTGGCGCGCCCGTAGTTCCGTGCAGCCACGGGACAGCAAGGAAGCGGGCGATAGCGGAGCGCGTTAAGCGCGCAGCGGAAGCCCGCTGACGCGCTGTCCCGCATGAAGGGGGCGGACAGCCCTGTTTACGCGAAGTACCACGGCCCTGGCGCGCCACGTAGACATATTCACTGCCTTTATGGTATCTTCCGCACGAAAGGCAGG
>JAISAF010000308.1 GCA_031266855.1 Spirochaetales bacterium | reverse complement strand
CGCATAGATGATTTGTACGCGCGGGTTTCTGCCGCGAAACAAGGCTACAAACGGACAGAGATAGTTTTCTATTATTCCGGTCACTCCGATGAAAGCGGACTCCTTTTGGGCAGGCAGCGCTACAGCTATAAAGATTTGCGGGAACGCATTAATGCCATTCCTTCGGATATGCGTATCGTTATTCTGGATTCCTGTTCCTCCGGGGCCTTTACCCGCGCCAAAGGCGGCGTAAAAACCCGGCCCTTTCTTGTTGACAGTTCCATTTCCGCCGAAGGATATGCCTTTCTTACTTCCAGTTCCGCCACCGAAGCCTCCCAGGAGTCGGATCGCATCGGAAGCTCCTATTTTACCCACAGCCTGCTGGCGGGTCTGCGGGGGGCCGCGGACAGCGTTGGAGACGGCAGGGTAAGCCTGAACGAGGTATACAGGTTTACTTACTCCGAAACCCTCGCGAAAACCGAAACCTCGCGCTACGGGGCACAGCATCCCAGCTTCGATATACAGATAAACGGCAGCGGGGATGTAGTACTAACGGATATAAAAGAAACCTCCGCCAGCCTCGTTATCGACGAGGATATCCTGGGCAGGTTTTCCATCCGGGACAGCTCGGACCGCCTTATCGCGGAAATCTCCAAAACAGGATTAAAACCAATGGAACTGGGCCTGCAACCCGGAGTGTACCGGATAATCCTCCAGGGAGGCGAAAACTTCTTTCAAGCCGAAATTTACCTTGCGGCGGACAGCCGGACGCCCATTTCCCTGACGAACTTTAAGCCTGTTCCCGCCTCCCGCGCGGCCAGCCGGGGAACCGGGGAAATGGAAAACCATCCTGATGTACCGCTCGGCTTTCAGGTCGTGCCGGGGATAGGCACGCAAAAGGCAGACAACAATGTGCTGTTAGGATTTCCCCTGGCAAGCGGCTATGACATGAACACGGCGGGCTTTGCCCTGGCAGGGCTTCTCAACGAAGGATCGGTACGGGGCTTGCAGGTGTCCGGCCTTTTTAACACGGCTGGGGACTCAGGCGGCCTCCAGCTAGCCGGACTGTTCAACGCTTCCGGCACGACCATACAGGGCATCCAGGCCAGCGGCCTTTTTAATATCGCGGGCATGGACGTACTAGGCGCCGATATTGCCGGCATAGAGATATTCGGCGCTCAGATAACCAGCCTTGGCAACATCGCGGGCGCGGGCGTCAGAGGTTTGCAGACATCGGGAATTTTTAACATCGCGGGCGGCGATGTAACGGGTTTTCAGGCAGCCAGTATCTTTAATACCGCCGCGGAAGATGTGCTTGGCGCGCAGGTATCGGGAATCTTTAACATCGCGGGCGGCGATGTAACCGGCTTTCAAGCCGCGGGGATTTTCGGCTACTCGGGAGGAACGTTTCAAGGCGCACAGGTATCGGGCATCGCTTCCTATACCGGCGGAGATTTCCAGGGTTTAAGCGCGGGTATGTTCACCTACGCGGGAGGAAACTTCCGGGGAGTGCAGACGGGCCTTGTCAACATAGCCGGCGGGGATATGCGCGGACTCCAGGCCGGTCTCTATAACCAGGGCGGAGGCGGCGTGCAGATAGGGCTTGTCAATGTCTCGGATAAGGAATCAGTCATTCCCATCGGCATCGTAAATATTGTCAAAAACGGAATCTTCAATCCCGTACTGTGGTATGACAACATGAACTTTATAAACGCCGGCCTCAAAACCGGATCAAAGTACGTCTACACACTCTTAAGCGCCGGAACGCAGCAAGTCAGCCTCGGCGGAAACCAAGCCGTTTTCGGCGCGGACAAGGACCGAAACGACACCATCCTCGTATACCGCGTCGGCCTTGGACTCGAAATCCCCCTCGGCCCCGTCTTCCTTGACTTCGACATCCTAACCGGAAATATATTCAACGATAACCTCTCATCGGAAAAACGCGCCCTCTCGGACGCCGAAGACAGTTTTGACGCCCGCGCCACACAAATCCTCCAGGCCCGCCTGAGCCTCGGCTTCAAGGTATTTGACCATTTAAGCGCCTTTGTCGGCGTCTCCTACGATTACCTGCGGCCCAACAGCACCACGTCCCCCGACCCCTCCCGCTCACGCGGCCCGCGCTTCAACTGGAGCGACAGCGGAAATATCCACAGAATGGGAGTATTCGGAGGAATCCAGTTATAGAAGCCGCGCGTGTTCAGGAGGATATGCACAGGAATTTTGGGCGCATTTTTTTGGGCGCGCTTCGCCCGCCCAAAAAAACCGGGCTTTCCGCTCCAAGTCCTCGGAAAGCGCTGACGCGCTTTCCTGTGGGCTTTCCGCTTCAATGCGCCCGAAGACGGTCGCTTTCCGATAGGTATGGATTGTAGTGGGCGCTATCGCGCCCCCGGAATCCCTTGCGCGCGCCCCAGCGAACGGCAGCCGGAACCAGCCCGCAAAATTGCGACCAGTCCCGCGCTTGCGGCGGGGCGGCTGATATTTTATCCAAAATAATTTAGTTCCATTATTTTTTCGTCTTCTGTGTCTACCGAAAATATATAAATATCGTCTGTTTTGTAGACATTATCTCCGCAATCAATATATGATGTTATTTTTCCGTCCTTTTCAATCCTTATTGATACACAATATATTTCCAATACATTATACCAATTATCATCAGCTTTATTCCCGTTATTCTGACTATTGTAAAAATCAATTAAATCATTTTTGAATCCCCCGGCAAGCCATTTTATATGATTATTGATTCTTACCATATTTTCAGATAATATATAATTTTTATATATGGTAACTTGTAGCGGTTGTTCTCCAGCGGGAGATTTATTAAATATTTTTAATTTATTATTTAATTCATACGTTTTCCATTCGCCAGTATCTTCTATTTGAGTTAAATTACCAATGATAATTTCTTTTGAATCAGTGCCTTTCATTTGTTTACACCTAAAAAACGGATTATTTTTTATAGTTTATTACAATACCATTTATATCATCTGCTTCGGGAACAGTCCAGTTCCCGGCGATGACTTCCAATGATTTCCGTATCGTTTTTTGTTTTTTATCATGATTTTTTATTATATTCTCCCTATATTCTTCAATAATTTTTATTGCGTCATCATAATCTTTTTCCAATATATAAACATCCGCGTTCCCAAAAGATCCAATTTGCATTCCGGGCCGTATTCTTGAAAGATGTTCCCGTTCTATATAGTATGGTATTTGTTCTGATTGAAATAGCGACTTTACAAACATTAAATCAAATTGATTAAAAACATTCAGTAATCTATATGTTTTCCCGCCATTTCCCGCTTCTTCATAAAATATATCTGCCATTTCAATATTTTCTTCATTTGTTTCCATCGCGTCCGGGTCCTTCATATTATTGCCCTTTTTATCGTCATTTTGCGATCCGTTTCTAACAACAGCCCATACTATAATCACTATTATTACGCAAATTATCGATCCAATATACATATAAATCTCCAATAAACTTCTATTTTATATATTATAAACCCGCCCAAAGAATTTCTTAACCGCCAAGTCGAAAAAGTCGAAGAGGTTTTTATTCGGCTTACTCTGGAACTTGAGCCGTTATAACCGTTCCTTCCCGTTCCGGGGATACCGCGATCTTCTTCGACTTCGCGGTAATTTTCTGCGCCTTTTTATTTTTATACATTATTTTCCTTAATTTTTATTTCCAGTAATTCCTTAATTTCACCAAAACCAAATAGTATATCATGGTGATTCTGCCCTATAACCCATTCCAGTTTCTTTGATACAATATAAAAATCCGCCAAACTTATTTCTCCCAATAATTTTACCA
>JAISAF010000187.1 GCA_031266855.1 Spirochaetales bacterium | reverse complement strand
CAGATGGGCCGTGCGGCGCGCGCATACAGGTACAACCCGGATGTGTTTCTGCTTCCCGCCTGGAAGGAAATCTATGAAACCGACAGCGAAAGAAAACAGGACTGGCAGGAGGCGGAGTATACCTGCGAAATGATGCGGATAACCTGCCGGGAGCATGGATATAACGTAATAGAAGTTCCCAAAACATCCGTGGATGAAAGAGCCATGTTTGTTCTGAATACAATTGCCGGAAGCGCATACCCCGTCCGGTAATACGTCCAGCCAGCGAAAAACTCAGGCCTGGTTCCAGGCTGTCTTGTGGCGGCGGCCTTGTGTATGCGAAGCATTCACAAGGCCGCCGCTGCCGCTGGTGCGCGCGCAAGGGATGGGAGGGATGCGAAGCAGCCACGGCGCGTAGCGCCGGGGCCGGAGCGGTAGCGGAGTCCCGCAAAGCCCGGTTTTGTTGCCCGCCGGCGGGCAACAAAACGCGCTATGATCCTGGGGAAAGAAACCGGGGGGCTGAAAAAGCCCTGACTATCGCTTGACAGTCTATTTTGGAAATAATACACTAATATAAGGATGTCAGAATTTTTGGGTGATGTGGATTTTGAAAAATTCCGTTCTCTTATTTACAAGGAAAGCGGTATAACTTTTTCTGATACTAACCGCACGATTCTGGAGAGCCGTTTGCGGGAACGGGTAAAACTGGCGGCGGTCGCAACGGTGGGGGATTATTACAACCGTATTCAGAAGGATAGCGAGGAACTGAAGGTTCTGCTTGACGCGGTAACAACGAATCTGACTCGTTTTTTTCGGAATACCGCGCATTTTGATACATTTATCAAATTTGTTATACCGGATCTTCTCAAATGCAAGGCGGCGAAGGGCGACCGGGAGATCCGTATCTGGAGCGCGGGTTGTTCGACCGGGGAGGAGCCGTATACCCTGGCGATGATTTTGAAGGATATTCTTCCGGCGGGTATAAGCTGCAAACTTGTTGCTTCGGATATCAGCTTGAAGTGTTTGATAACGGGGAAGGAAGGGTTTTATCCTGAAACACGGGTCGAGGGGATTTCGCCTCAGTACCTGACACGGTTTTTTGAGAAGAAGGGCGGCGGTTATCAGGTCAAGGATGAGATACGGAATCTTATTCGTTTCGATTATCACAATTTGAAGAATGACAGTGGTTTGCGTAATCTGGATGTTGTTTTCTGCCGTAATGTTCTTATTTATTTTGATGAGGCCGCGCAGAAAGCGGCGGTGGACAGATTCTGGGATGCCATGAGTGGTCATTCCTTCCTGTTTATTGGTCATTCGGAGTCTCTTTTCGGAATGGACACAAAATTTGAATTTCTGAAAACCGAATGGGCCTGTATTTACAAAAAATTTGTATGATGATTCCAATTCGGGGGAGAAAAGGTTATGGCATCTGAACCAATGGACGTACTTATTGTGGATGATTCCGCGCTGATGCGGAATCTAATCGGAAAAATTATCGAGGGCGATCCCACTTTGCGGGTCGTGGGTAAAGCTATAAATGGCCGTTTCGCGTTGGAGAGACTTCCTTCCATGAAGCCGGATATGATCATTCTTGATCTTGAGATGCCGGAGATGGATGGTATCAGTTTCCTGAAGGAGCGAAAACGTCTGGGTATTACGACGCCGGTTATTATTCTTTCTTCGCTGGCTAGCCGGAGCGCGGCTGTGACGATGGAGGCGCTCGCGCTGGGGGCTTCCGATTTTATTATGAAGCCTTCGGGTTCCGACGATTTGCATACGGTGAGCCATTCCCTGCTGGAGATGGTTCACTCATACGGCAGTCTGCACCGGGGGCGGCTGATCGCGGAGGGTATAAAGACCGTCGCCAGCCAGCCGCCGCGGACGGAGTCCCTTTTTACCCGCGGCGCGGAGAGACGGGAGGACACGTCCGGCCCTTTGCGCGCGAAGGGCCCTATTGCTATTGTCGCTATCGGCATATCGACCGGGGGGCCAAACGCCTTGCGGGAAGTCTTTGCCGCCCTGCCGAAGGATTACAGGGTTCCGACTGTTGTTGTCCAGCACATGCCCGCCGGTTTTACCGATGAATTCGCGAAAAGTCTTGACCGCATCTGCCCTCAGGAAGTAAAAGAGGCCGAAGAGGGTGATATCGTTAAACCGGGGAGGATTCTTATCGCTCCTGGCGGAACCCGGCACATGATTGTGGAGAAAAAACCTCTGGCGATTATAACCCATCTTGTGGAACAGGATTTGGTAAACGGGCACCGTCCTTCGGCGGATGTTCTTTTTGAGTCGGTGGCGAAGAACTTCTCTTCCCAGGCGCTTGCTCTTATTATGACAGGTATGGGAAGGGACGGCGCGCAGAAAATCGGGGACGTTTACCGCGCGGGTGGTATTACTCTGGGTCAGGATGAGGCTTCAAGTATCGTCTACGGGATGCCCCGGGTCGCTTTCGAGAACGGCTTTATCCAGAAACAGATAGCTCTTCACGATATAGCGCCAACCCTGAGCCGTCTTGCGAAGGAAGCCAACGGATAGGCCGCACAGGCTAAACCTGGCCCACAGAATTTTTTAACCGCAAAGTCGAAAAAGCCAGGGAAGAAAAAAAGGGACTTGGGTTCTTTCAAAATCCTTTGTTACTTTCTTCTTTTTTAAACTTCTTCGACCTTGCCAGTCTTCGACTTAGCGGTTATTTTACTTAGGTAGTTTTTTTGCGATAGTCATTCCCCGCAGTGCGGGGCAGGTTTAGGGCCTGGTTCTGAGTTGCCACTGGCTGCGCGCAGAACTTCCGGCAGGGCCGCGCTCCGCCGTCCGGCAAAAAACAAAACGAGCGCCGCGAGAATAAGGCCCGCCAGACCCGCTGGTACGCACAGGCTTTCTTTCCAGCCGGAAAGGATACCCGCGATAACATAAAAAACAGCGAAAGCCAGGACGGGAATCCCGAACATCTTCAACGCGGCACACAGGCCGGCTGTCGCCCTCAGGGAAATTTCCGCTTCGTCGCCCGCCTGTAAGGGAATGCGCCGCGGATTGCGGGCTTTGACTTCCTGAGCGACGGCGCAGCCTGTTTTGGCACAGGAGCAGCAAATCCCCGACGGCCCGCGGCGCAGCGTTATAATATCGCCTTCAATCTTCGTTACCCTGCCTGTCTCTGTCACGAGGCGCCTCCGTTACAGGACAGCGCAGAACCTCAATACCGGCGGCCCGCCCGTCCCCATTAATATCAAAAATAACACCCTGAAATTCCAGATTGTCCCAGGCGTCTTTTGAACGCTCAGGCACCTGAGTCAGAAATTTGCGAATCTCGACTTCCTTATCAAGTCCTCCCACGCTGTTCAGGCTGCCGGTTCTGCCACAGCCGCAAATCGCCGCTGTTCCCCGCGGGAAAATCCGCGCGTCCGCGCTCAGTACCTTGCCATGCGTCCCGGCAACCGCGGACACAAGCCCATCGGCGATATGGAACATAGCGTATTTTTCCGCGGTCGTACAGGCATGAAAATCCAGAATAATCGTATGCGTATCCTGCACAATCCGCGAAACGATCTCCGGCAAAAAAGTATGCGGATTACTCAAATGAACACGGCTAAAACCCGCTTGCCCCAGAAGACTAACCACCGCGATTTTTTCCCCACCCGCCTGGTAGACCCTCCAGCCGCGCCCCGGATTTCCCGGAGGATAATTCGCCGGCCGTAAAATGTACGGCGCAAGCCCCAAATGAGGAACCATATCCTTTTTATGATATATACATTCCCCGCCCGTCAAAACATCAATTCCCAGCTTACGCAAATACGCCGAATGATTTTTCCCCAGGCCGAAGCCCCCCGTCGCGCCATCCGCGTTGGCAATAACAAAATCAACGCTTTTCTCTTTCTTAATACCGTTCAAAGCCGATTTAACACAAAAAATGCCAGCCTTCCCGATAATGTCGCCAATAAATAAAACCCGCATCTACCTTAAAGGTATCAGGTTTTGCGATAAAGAAAAAGGGTGGAAGCGGCAGGATAAACGGGCAGGAATATTTATTCGTATTATGACAATAGCGCATTTTTGGGCCGCTGCCGCGGCCCAAAAACCAGGCTTTCCGCTCCAAGTCCTCGGCCCGCCCGCGGCGGGCCTGTGGGCTTTCCGCTCCAATCCTTTGCGCCGCGCAGCGGGCGAATTTGCAGAATGCAAATTCGCGGGCCAGCCCCGTGCGCCCCGCGGGCTTTTCGCGCTTCGCTTACCGTCAGCCCATGCACCAGCCTTTAGGCCGTGCGTATAACCATGCAGCCGCGGAATTGCCTTTGGCAATTCCGCGGGATTTCCCGCACGGTTTTTTTTGCGCAGCAAAAAAAACCGGCCTGACAGCCCGCCGTAACCGCCCGCGGATTTCCGCAGCCGGAAATCCGTTATACGT
>JAISAF010000019.1 GCA_031266855.1 Spirochaetales bacterium | reverse complement strand
CTTCCCTTTTCCTTCTGCTTCGCGTACAATGCCGGTATGCAAACGGCTCATATCGCGGCGGCGGCGAAGAAGGTTTCTCCGGTTTTGGGTTCCTTGAGTACGGGCGTGAAGAACGCCGCTTTGGGGGAAATCCGGGCAGCGCTTGAGGCGGGGCGGGAGAGTATAAGCCGCGCGAATATGGAAGACCTTCAGGCGGCGCGGGAGATGGGGCTGGACGCTCCGCTTTTAAGCCGTTTGAAATTTGACGGCGGGAAGCTGCGGGAGGTTTGCGCGGGTATCCAGAGCGTGATAAAACTGCCTGATCCTTCGGGCCGGGTTTTGTCGGCGCGGGAGCTGGACGAGGGGCTTTGCCTGTATCAGGTAAGCTGTCCTATTGGGGTCATTGGCGTTATTTTTGAGTCGCGGCCCGATGCCCTTGTGCAGATTTCCTCCCTGTGCCTGAAGAGCGGCAACGCTGTTATTCTGAAGGGGGGGAGCGAGGCCTTGCGCACGAACAGGGCTTTGTTTGAGATTATCCGCGGCGCTTCCGTGCGGGCCGGTTTGCCGGAGGGTTGGATTGGGCTTCTGGAAACGCGGGAGGACGCCGCCGGGCTTCTTTCCCTGAGTCACGATGTTGACCTTATTATTCCGCGCGGGTCGAACGAATTTGTGCGGCGGATTATGAGAGACAGCCTGATTCCTGTCCTGGGTCATGCCGAGGGTATTTGCCATATCTTTATTGACCGGAGCGCGGATCCCGGTATGGCGGAAAAAATCGTTGTCGATTCCAAGACCCAGTATGTGGCGGCGTGTAATACGCTGGAAACCCTTCTTGTTCACCGGGACATAGCGCCGGGGATTCTTCCGCGTTTGCACAAGGCTCTTGTGGCGCTGGGTGTGGAAATCCGGGGCTGTGCGGAAACGCAAAAGTTCATTCCCTGTACGCCCGCCAGCGAGGAGGACTGGAAAACCGAATATCTTGATCTCATTCTTTCAATAAAAATCTGTGGCAGCCTGGATGAAGCAATAGAACATATCGACGCCTGCGGCTCCCGTCATACGGACGGGATCGTTACACAGGACGCGCGGGCCGCGGTCCGGTTTATGGATTTGGTCGATTCCGCCGGTGTTTTCTGGAACGCGTCGACCCGTTTCGCGGACGGCTGCCGCTACGGCCTGGGCGCGGAGGTGGGTATCTCTACGGCGAAAGTTCATTCCCGCGGGCCTGTGGGTCTTGAGGGGTTGGTAATTTATAAATGGCGTTTGTATGGAAACGGTCATATTGTATCCGATTACGCTCAGGGGCACAGGACCTTTACCCACAGGGATATTCCCCCCAGCCTTCCCGCTGGTGATGGTGACCGTGACGGTGCCAGCGCCGATGCTGGTGGCGTCAGCGGCGACGGTGGACGCGGGCGCGGAAGCCGCGAAGGCTAAAGGATTTTCCGTGCGCGATATAGGCGGGGCGGGCCGCATCGTCATCAAAATAGGAACAAATCTTCTTTCAAAAAACTGGGCGGTGGACACCGCTTACCTTCGCGGTATAAGCGCTCAGATAGCCAGCCTTATTAAAGCGGGGAAAAAGGTTCTTCTGGTTACTTCCGGCGCCGTGGGCATGGGCGCGGGCGAGCTTGGCATACGGGAAAAAATTACCAGTGTCAGGATGCGGCAGGCCTGCGCCTCCATCGGGCAGCCCCTTCTTATGAAGGAGTACAAGGAAGCATTCGCGCGGCATGGCCTTATTGCCGCCCAGATCCTTTTAACGCGCGAGGTTTTGAATAACAGAAAAACCTACCTGAATCTGCAAAACAGTGTGGAAACCCTGCTGTCTCTTGGGGTGGCGCCTATTTTTAACGAAAACGACAGTATCTCCACAGCGGAAATCGGCAACGCCTTTGGGGACAATGACCGCCTCTCCGCCCTTGTGGCAAGCAAAGTCGGCGCGGACCTTCTTATCCTTCTTACGGACATCGGCGCGCTCTACGACGCGGATCCCCGCGTACATCCCGGCGCGAAGCCCATAGCCCTTGTGCCCCGCGTTACGCAGGAAATCCTGGCCTGCGCAGGAGCCGCGGGCAGTACCTTTTCCACAGGGGGCATGAGAACCAAAGTCCTCGCCGCCCAAATAGCGGGCAGGGCCGGCTGCCGCATGGTACTGGCCGACGGCAGGGAGCCGGACATTCTGGCGCGGATTCTCGCGGGCGAGGAAATCGGCACGCTGTTTCTTGCGCAGAAAAAACCCGCCAGCCGCGAGCGCTGGATACTCATGAGTTCCCCCCAGGGAACAATCAGCGTCGACGAAGGCGCCATTGAGGCAATGCGGAAACACAAAAGCCTTCTGCCCTCCGGCATCCACGGCGTAACAGGAACCTTCGCCGCCGGGGACGTTGTATCCGTAAACGACACCGCAAAAATCGTTACCAGCCTTTCCAGCGTGGAAATAAAAACCCTCATGGGACAGCACAGCTCCGAAATCAGAAAAACCCTGGGCGAAAGCAAACGCGACGTGGTCGCCCGGCCGGAGGATATTGTTTTTCTCTCATAATAATTTTGGGCGCCTCCCGGCGCTAAAGCGCCGGGACCGGGCTTTCCGCTCCAAGTCCTCGGATTTGCCCATGCAAATCCTGTGGGCTTTCCGCTGCAATCCCTGGCGCAGCGGCAGCGCAATTGCCTTCGGCAATCGCGCTGCCACTACCACGCTAATAAGTGACCGTTACGCTTGCGGGCTGGTAAACCCATACGGTTATACACACGTACTACAGGGAGTAACCATCCGCGGACGGCCTTTAATATAATGTTCTTTTTATATGATCTATTTGAATTTTCCGCGTAAATCCCGCACCCAAATGGCATCCAAGTACCTGGAACTGGCGCCTTGTTTCACCGGAATCTATGATTATATCAGAAAAATCCATAATTACCGCTATCCTGTTCTCGAAAGGACTTTTCGTATAATAAAATTTAACCCGTTTATAATAATCCCAATCACCTGTTAGCGATGGGCTGACTGTCCCGGAAACACATACACGGCCTATATTTTTGCTATTGAATGGAAAGAAGTCCTGAGTAATAATTATGTCAAACCATGTACCATTCCCATTAAAAGCCTGTTCGATATTTGAAATATCTATCGTATATTTCTTTTCATCATTTTCAAAATACGGAAATTCTTCCTGTGTGTTTATAACAGCAGCTTCAATAGTAAATAGTTTCGCGAGATCACTTACAAATTTCTTTGTAAAAACACTGCCTTCCGTATAAAAATCAGGTACATGCTGTTCCCACTGAGGGAAAATCATTTCATCGGTAATCAGGTCAATCAAATAATAATCTTTAGAAAAGCTCTGGTCTTTTGAATTATATATTGAGGTTTCATACAATATTTTCCCATCTTTACTCCATCCCAGAACCATTAATGCGCCTTCAGGATTTGTTTCAGTAAAGTCATATTCAGTATACGGCATACACTTAATATGATTATCCTGCGCTATACTATGATTTGATGAAATAAAGACCGCAAAGAAGCATAGTAGTATAATGTTTTTCATTACAACTGCCTTCCGCATGTTTATAGCTTCATTTTTTACAGATGTCAAGTATTTTGTAAGAAAATCTATGGATAAATAGCGCATAACGCAATAGTATACGAAAATAGTCCCGTGTACTGCCGCTGCCGGAACGCGGTGTTTCTGTGTGTTTTTTTCCCATTGCCGGCAGACGGTGCGCAATTATTTCCCGGCTCCGTGTTCCGGCGGATACCTTTCCGTCCCGCGGTAAGTCTTTATACCGTAATGAGTTACGTTACTTTCAATCTTTTGGCACGCTTCTTGCTTTTAATATGGGTATATAACAAAATGGGGAGAAACCATTCAGGAGGATGAGTGATATGAAAAAGACCTGTATAATTATGGCGGTAATTCTGTTTGCCGCGGCGGGCCTGTACGCGGAAGGCCAGGGAGAAGATCCTCTGGTGAAACACCGGAACCAGGTAACTATGTCGGGAACCCTGCAATTCGCGGATGGTTTTCCCGCAATCAGTGTGGACGGCAGGAGCTACAGGCTCTTCGCGCCGCACTTTATGCGCCAGGCCTATACGCTGAAGCCCGGCCTCGCCCTGACCGTTGAAGGATACCTCGTACAGCAGGGCCCCTGGACGCGGGGCGGCGATACCAGCGGGCAGCCGGCAGGCGCGGAGTCGGTCTTTGTTCAAAAGATTACTGTTGATGGAAAAACCTTCGACATTTATTCGGGCCGCCCGGGGCCGGGGTATGGTTCTGGCTATGGGAAAGACTACAGGGATGGGCACCGCGGGGGGTTCTGCGGCAATTACTGGGACGGCGACCGCCGTGGCGGGCCAGGCTGGGACGGACGGGGCAGGAGACATCACAGGTAAAAATCCGGCCCGGCCCGCGCGCCGCGTTTGGTGGCAAACCACGCAATTTTGCTTCGCAAAATTGCGGTCGCCGGGTTCTAAGCAGCTAATGCCGGACAGCAATTAGCTGTAGCCGTGCGCGGCACGGCGGGAGGGCGGTGTTATACGCAACATGTTTTTTTGCGAAGCAAAAAAACGTGTTGTTGCGGCCGCTGGTGCGGCGACACGGGCTGGTCGCAAAATTGCGACCGCAGGGTTATCCGCAGGTAATTGTCTATGGCAATTATTTCCGGGCCTATAACCCCGTCCATGCGATTTTACGGACAAAATCGCATGGACGGATTGCGCCTAACGGATTTCCGGTACGGAAATCCGGGCTATGTCCCTCGCCGCCTGTCGGCGGCGGCCCGCACTCACCCCGCGATTTTGCGAAGCAAAAAAACATGTTGTTGCGGCCGCTGGTGCGCGCGCCAGGGATTGGAGGGATGCGAAGCAGCCACAGCGCGGAGCGCTGGGGCCGCAGCGATAGCGGAGTCCCGCAAAGCCCGGTCCCGGCGCGGAGCGCCGGGAGGCGCCAAAAACATGGGAATAAAAATTCCTGTGCGTTTTTTCTGTCTGCTTCCTGGAGCTATAGCGCGGCTGGTGGAAAAAGATTATACTTTTTTTATGATTCTTTACAATCCGGCGACAGCCATGAGTATGCTTGATTTTGGGATTCTGATTCCGATTCGCTGGGACAAGCATAAAATGATATACGATGCCTTGAAGCAGGGCGCTTTGAAGGGTATTCCTGAAAATCTGTGGCGGCGGACGCCTGAATGTTTTGGGGTTATTACGGAGGAGGACCTTCTGCGTGTTCATTCCCAGGACTATGTACGGCGGCTTTTTTCTCCTGAGACTATTGACAGGGAAGTTATTCTTACGTACGAACTGGTGAATGCTGATGGCAGCTATAACCGCTGGGAGCCTTCAAAGGCTGTACGGCCCTTAAAGGATTTGTTTCTGCGCGCGCTTGCTACGGTGGGGGGCGTGTGGGAATGCGGGCTAACGGCGCTGGAAGAGCACGCCGCCCATCGCGGGATTCCGGGTTTCGCTTATTATTTCGGCGGCGGGATGCATCACGCGATGCGGGATACGGGCGAGGGTTTCTGCATGATTAACGATGTGGTTATTTCCTTACGGAAGCTCCAGGCTGAGGGCCGCATCAGGACGGCCTGGGTTATTGATGTGGACGCGCATAAGGGCGATGGCACGGCGGCGCTTACCCGCGGGGACGATTCTATACGGACTTTAAGTATTCACATGGATAAGGGCTGGCCTCTTGACGCGCCTGAATACAGCGAATCGGGGGTCTACAATCTTTCCTATACGCCCAGCGATATTGATATTGGTATTCCCGAAGGGCGGGACGCGGACTATGTTCCACGTTTGCGGGAGGGCATTCTAAACCTGGAAAAGCTGTGTCCCGGGCCGGATATGGCTCTTGTGGTGGGCGGTGTTGATCCCTACGGGAAGGACGAACTTGCCTCGACGAAGCCTCTTCAGTTGACGAAGGAAATGCTTCTGGAACGGGATATGATGGTGTACGATTTTCTGCGAGAGCGGAATATTCCTGCCGCGTGGATTACCGCTGGCGGCTACGGGCCGCACTCCTGGGAAGTTTACACAAACTTTTTATCGCGGGTTATTCCTGAAAGGCTGGAAAAGATATACCCGAAAAATGTACTCACAGGATAGGATTTTTTAGAGCCTGTTCAAAATTTATCCAGTGTGCCATAATCTTCACCAGAGGGGGGGAAAGAATGCACAGCTATCCAGGTGATATAACGCGCGAAGAGTTTGAGATTATCCGTCCGGCTTTGGAAAGCGCGAAAAAATGTACCAGGCCGCGGGAAAAAGATCTGTATGATATTTTCTGCGCCATACTGTATCTGATAAAAAGCGGCTGCCAGTGGCGGATGCTGCCAGCGGATTTTCCGGAATGGGGCAGTGTGCGGTATTATTATGACGTGTGGGCACGGGAACGCGCACAGGGCAGTACCTTACTTAAGGAAGTCTTAAAAAAAATTGGTTATACTGGTGAGAAATGGTGATATGCGCCCGGATAAGACAGCCTGCGGTATTATTGACGCGCAAAGCGTGCAAAATGCCGATACGGCGGGGGAAAAAGGGTATGACGCGGGCAAAAAAGTGTCAGGAATCAAGCGTCATATTGTTGTGGACACGATGGGCCTGCCCCATGCGCTGGGAATTACCACGGCAAAGGTTACTGACCGGCAGGGGGCGGCAGGGATGATAGGGCAAAATCTGATGAATCTATCGGAAGTAAGGAAGTTTATTGTTGACGGAGGTTATTCGGGGGAGCCTTTCGCACAGGCGGTAAAGGATATGTGCGGGGCGGAAGTGGAAGTGGTAAAGCGGAATGAACAGCATGGATTTGCGGTGCTGCCCAAACGGTGGGTGGTGGAGAGGAGTTTTGGATGGCTGGATAAGGCGCGCCGGCTCTGGAAGAACTGTGAACGCAAACTTCACAATTCCCTCC